>DAIOVD010000001.1:0-47021 GCA_036759185.1 Catalimonadaceae bacterium
TTCCGCGAACACGTACGGAAATGTAAACAGGCAACCGACAAACCATTTGGTGTCAATCTACCATTGTTGTACTCGGATCTTGATCAGCTTTTGAGTATAATAGAGGAAGAAGGAGTACGGATCATCATTACCTCTGCGGGCAATCCTAAAATCTGGACACCGAAACTGAAGGCCATGGGATGCACCGTCCTTCATGTGGTGGCCAGCCAGAAATTCGCACTGAAAGCAGAAGAAGCAGGCGTTGACGGGTTGATAGCAGAAGGCTTTGAAGCGGGTGGTCACAACGGACGGGAAGAAATTACCACGTTCAACCTTATCCCGGCAGTGGCATCAGCCAGCAAACTTCCATTGGTGGCTGCTGGTGGAATCCACTCCGGTGCTTCGATGCTGGGTGCAATTGCCCTGGGGGCAGATGCTGTACAGATTGGAAGCCTGTTTGCTGTGAGTGAGGAGTCATCTGCCCACCCGAACTTTAAGCAATGGGTAATCAATGCCAAAGAAGGTGATACCAAATTATTGCTGAAATCACTTCACCCTGTCCGGTTGTTGAAGTCTCCTTTTTCTGAAGCCGTGGAAGCGGCAGAAAATGCCTGCCACAGTAAAGAACAACTGGAGCATCTTTTGGGACGAGGTCGGGCAAAAAAAGGAATATTCGAAGGGAACTGGGAAGAAGGCGAACTTGAAATCGGGCAGAATTCAGCTTATATTCACAAAATCCTTCCGGTGAAAGAACAATTTGAAATTCTACTTCAGGAATTTGCAGAAGCCCGAAGACAGCTAAGCCACAAATTCTCCTGAGCCAGACAAAAGGTAATAATTTCTTTTTTTCGATTTCCTTTTGATAATTGAGGGATAAAACTTTACTTTGCGCCCCGAAAATAAAGAAAAGATAATGTATCTGACAGCAGAAGTTAAAAAGCAGATTTTCAAGGAAAAAGGGTTTAACAAATCTGACATCGATACCGGTTCACCGGAGTCTCAGGTTGCGCTTTTTACCCACAGAATCAATCACTTGACCGAGCACCTCAAGGTGAATAAGAAGGATCACGACACAAAACTGAGCCTTTTGAAACTTGTAGGAAAGCGTAGAAGATTCCTCAATTACCTCCAAAAGGTAGATCTGAATCGCTATCGCCACATCATTGCCGAGTTGAACATCCGGAAGTAATCCGGTTTTCCATATCAAACACAGAGGGAGTCGGATTTCGGTTCCCTCTTTTTTTACATTTCCTTGATTTAAGATTTTATGAAACCAACTCCAATTGTTCAGTCCATTAAGCTCAGAGATGGACGGGAGATAACAATAGAAACGGGTGTCCTGGCCAAGCAAGCCAATGGATCCGTAGTTCTTCGCATGGGAAATACCATGCTCCTGGCTACTGTGGTTGCCAACAAAACGCACAAAGAAGGTACCGATTTCCTTCCCCTTTCAGTTGATTATCAGGAAAAATTTGCATCCAACGGGAAAATTCCGGGTGGATTCTTAAAGCGAGAAGGACGCCTTTCTGATTATGAAATTTTGGTTTCCCGCCTGATTGACCGTGCCCTCCGTCCAATTTTTCCGGATGATTTCCATGCTGACGTTCAGGTAGCGGTAACGATGATTTCAGCTGACTTCAATGCACTTCCTGATGCTTTAGCAGGTTTAGCTGCTTCTGCAGCCATCATGGTTTCAGATATCCCATTCAATGGTCCGATTTCAGAAGTACGCGTTATTAAGAAAAACGGGACACTGATTGTTAACCCAACCAGTGTCGAACTGGAAGGTGCCGATCTGGAGCTGATCGTAGCCGGAACTGCCAAAGATATCCTGATGGTGGAAGGAGAAATGAACGAAGTAAGCGAAGATGAAATGCTGGAAGCCATCATTTTTGCACACGACGAAATCAAAGTTCAGTGTCTGGCTCAGATTGAATTCATGAAGAAAGCCGGCAAAGAAGAAAAATTTGCCTACGTTCATGAAACACATGATCTGGATCTGAAAATGGCGATGACCGAGGCTTTGTATGACAAAGTTTATGTGGTTGCCAAATCCGGAACTCCAAACAAAAACGACCGTAAGGTTATGTTCGGAGCCATCAAAGAAGAATACATCGCTACCCTGGAGCCAGAGTACGCAAAAGAAAAAGCATCCCTCATTTCACATTACTACCATGACATCGAAAAAGATGCCATGCGGAATGCGGTGATGGACGAGAGAATCCGCCTTGACGGACGGAAACTCGATCAGATTCGTCCGATATGGACAGAAGTGGATTACCTTCCTTCGGCTCATGGTTCTGCTGTCTTTTCAAGAGGAGAAACCCAATCGCTCACTACAGTGACGCTGGGTACCAAACTCGATGAGCAGATGATCGATTCAGCCATGCGTTCTGGCTACAACAAATTCATGCTGCACTACAACTTCCCAGGTTTTTCAACTGGGGAAGTAAAACCAAACCGTGGCGTTGGTCGTCGTGAAGTAGGACACGGAAATCTGGCCCTTAGAGGTCTGAAGAAAGTGCTTCCGAAACAGGATGAAAACCCATACACCATCCGTGTGGTTTCTGACATTCTCGAATCAAATGGTTCATCTTCGATGGCCACCGTTTGTGCCGGAAGTCTTGCCCTGATGGATGCCGGTATCAAAATTTCATCACCGGTTTCCGGAATTGCGATGGGATTGATCACCGACACAAAAACCGGACGGTACGCTGTTCTTTCTGATATCCTTGGCGACGAAGATCACCTGGGTGATATGGACTTCAAAGTGACCGGAACTGCCAAAGGCATCACCGCCACTCAGATGGACCTGAAAGTCGACGGACTTAAATACGAAATTGTAAAAGAAGCCCTGGAGCAAGCCAAACGTGGTCGTCTTCACATTTTGGGTGAAATGTCGAAAACATTGGCCGAGCCGAAACCAGATCTCAAACCATCTGCACCTCGTGTGGTGGCACTCAAAATTGAGCGTGAGATGATTGGTGCCGTGATCGGACCTGGCGGTAAAGTGGTGCAGGAAATCCAGCGCCAGACAGGAGCCACCATCAACATCGAAGAAACTCCGGAAGGTGGATTGGTATCCATCTTTGCCGTGAACAAAGACGTACTCGACGCCGCTGTGAAGTGGGTAAGTGGTATCGTTGCTGTTCCGACTGTAGGTGATGTGTATGATGGAAAAGTAAAATCGATCCAGCCATTCGGCGCTTTTGTTGAATTCATGCCAGGCAAAGAAGGCTTGCTTCACATCTCTGAAATCAAGTGGGAACGTCTTCCGGATATGGAAGGTGTACTTGAAATCGGCGAAGAAGTGAAAGTGAAGCTGATCGAAGTAGACAAGAAAAGCGGAAAGTACCGACTGTCCCGGAAAGTGTTGCTCCCAAGAGAGCCGAAACCCGGACAGGAAGTTGCTCAGGCATAATAAAACCAGAACCCATCCCGAAACGGATGGGTTTTTTGTTTGTTTTCAGTTAGGACACAAAACCTCTGAATAATGACCTTAAACTCTGCGGCTCTCTGCGAAAATTCTCACCGATCTCAGCAGTTTCTGATCTTCGTTTTGAGTAATCTTGTCATTCAATTATTGGCTATCCGACATGCTCCCCTCCTTTCCACACTCTTTATTCACGCAGCCCGATTCCGAAAAAAAGGACGGTGTATTCCTGCTGGAAACCCGGCTCAAAGAGGGAAAGCACGAGAAAGTATACATCCGGATTCGGGAAAAGGAAGGCCATCTTATTCGTGATACTCAGGTATTGGCTTTACCAAACGAGGCCCCGGCTCCTGAATTCCAACACCTGTGGGTGATGCGAAAGCAAAGTGCAGTGGCTGTGTGTGCCCAGTTGGGGAAGACTCCCAATCCCAGTATCCTGGAACTTGGATGTGGCAATGGCTGGTTCAGCCACATGTTGTCCTCTTTACCCGGTTCATTTGTGCTGGGCATGGATATGAACAAAACAGAACTTGGGCAGGCAGCCCGGCTGTTTCAAACGGATAATCTGGCATTTGCGTTTGGCGACATCGAACAGGATCCACTTCTGCCTGAGAAGTTTGATTTTGTCGTCCTCAATGCAGCCATCCAGTATTTCAACGACATTCCAGGCCTCCTTCACCTTATCAGGAAGCTTCTGAAGAAAACCGGAGAAATCCACATTTTCGACAGCGCCTTCCATCTCACAAAAGCCGACCAGGAAAAGGCCAGAGCCCGCAGCCGGAAGCATTTCGCACAGATGGGCGAACCAGATATGATTCATCATTTCCACCATCCGCTCTGGTCCGAGATCAAAAACTTTCAACCGAAAATCCGGTATTTCAACCGAAACCTTCTCAAAAAAGTCCTTCGGATACCACAAAATCCGATGCCATGGGTGGTGATTGGGAAAGGAGGGAATTTCTGAATTTCAAAATGGCTATCCGATCTCTCTTTATATTAGGTTATCCTTTAATTGTTATTGGAATAAGTCCCTCTTGTTTCCGAAAGGGAAACGGTTGTAACCCACCCAATTTTGATATTTGGAAAGTCCAATTGATATTGCAGGCAGGTTTAAATACATCTGTTTAATGTCCCGGAACAACCCATCACTACCGGGAAACCGGATTTCTTTTATTGATTCTGTCAGAGGAGTGGCAGCTTGTCTGGTGCTCTTGCAACATACATATGAGCACTTTTTCCCTGAAACAGGAGAATTGCTTGGAAAGCAATTTATTAACTTCGGACAGGTTGGTGTTGTTGCTTTTTTCCTGGTAAGTGGATTTATCATTCCGTATTCATTGGAAAAATCCAGGTCGGTTTGGCATTTTTTTGTCAACCGAATTTTCAGGATTTATCCTCTCTATCTCTTTATTATCTTCCTGCAATTTATTCTTATATTAACCCATATCCGCGTTGAAGACTCGTTCTCTCCTGGTAAAATACTCATCTCCCATTTGTTTTTTTTACAGGAATATTTTCCGGAATCCAGTTCATGGTCTCTTAATCTGGTTATTGGCTCCTGGACATTATTTATTGAAGCAATCTGGTATGTTTTATTCGCCATTCTATTTCTCGTTCAGATTCCTCATAAATGGCTAATGAGGATAGCAATCTTAGGATTTTCATTATTGATTATAGCCAGCTTTGTATTAGAAAAACGGTTTCCAATGGGTCGGATGGGAATGCTTTTTAACTGTATCCTCGGCCTACATTTTTATCGCTGGTTTAAGGGCGAAATATCAGACAATCAGTTCTATGCAGGATTTGGTGTTTCACTAATCGCCATTTTATCTGGGTTGTGGCAGGCCTACGGTTATTTTCTTAGTGAGCATTTCTCTGCACTATGCGTTCTCACTTCCTGGTCTGTATCTTTTATTTTCTTCACCTCCCTTTTTGTAATTCGGGATCGGTCTCATGCACTATGGGATTCAGTTTTCGGATTTTTAGGAAACATTAGTTATTCAGTGTATTTGTCCCACTTCACTATCATGAAGATCATGACTCATTTCTTTGGAGAAACCCCATTGATTTTTGTTTTGACAGTTCTTCTCACGATTGTCTTTTCAAAATATAGCTTTCAGCTCATTGAAAAACCCGGAATTGCGTTGGGAAAAAATTTGTTTAAAAGAGGATCCTAAACCTAGTTTTACCAATGCTTAACCATGCACTGGTTACATATGGGGATTATTTCTGACTGAGTAACCTGCAACAGGAAGATACGCCCGATCATAATTATATTTGATTTGTCTTCTAAATCATGAGCCGAAATAATCACTGGACTTGATTGGGTTGTGAATACAATAGTTAAGTCCTGTCGATTATAGGTGGACCATGTCCGGGGTTTGATATCAAATTGTAAACACTTCACTTTACCAAAGCTCGCACATAACTTCCGTTCCAGTCAAATCCTTCTTTTTTGACCAATAAAATCTTCCGGTCAGGGCCCAGCAAATAAGTGGTGGGATAAACTTGTATGCCCATATTGGCCAGCGATTTTCCGGACCGATACACGGTGACAGTCCCATCAAACCGTTTCTCGATCTGGTTAATATTCGCTCTGGGTTCATCACTAATCAGTATTACCTGAATCTGGTCCTCCCCTTTTTCTTTCTGCAATTGTATCATGGACGGTATTTCAAGAATGCAATCGCGGCACCAGCTTTGAACATAACTGATCAATATATAGGGATGACTGTCATTCTGCAGGTTGTATTGGACTCCTCTCCCATCTGTCAGCACTGATGTTTGAATCGGAAGATCGGGAATCGCAATGAACCGAACATATACCTTTCTTGCAGCAAACAGAACAACGATAGCGACAAGAACCCATAGCAACAGATTTTTCATTTATGCACCAACTGCTTCAGGATTGGTTTTTGTGGTTGAAAAAGGATTTCGTTTCCGCCAGTCTTCATTTTCTTTGCTTCTGTAGGAGCTGGTGAAATAACGGAATGCCAGCGAAGGAATTCCCCGTTTGATCCGGTAAAAGTGGCAACCTGTTTCCGGCACGGCTCCCGCACTGGCTTTGGCATCGTATCCTGTACGGCCGAAAAGAAGTTTTGATTTTTTCTGTTCAATGGCCTGACGCACACCCTCGAACAGAATGTTGAAATAAATGGAGTGTTTTTCGTTCGCCTCGTATTCAAAGCCAATATAGTGCACCTCGAGGGAATTTCCGGGATGAGCCAGATGACTGGAAAAAGCCACCATCTTTCCATCAAGAAACCACCCCAGGACCTGAAAATCTTCCTTTAACTCTTTCTTCAGGCAATAGAAGTATTCAGGAGTAAGTGATCCCAGCCGCAGCATTTGTTTATGCCTGACGTTTTGATACAGGCAGTTGATGTCACTGCGATGGGCTTGAATTTCATCCAAAGAAAGGAATCGGGTCTCCAATGACTGACGGGCCTGCAATATCTTATTCGCCCTTTGACGGTACTTCTTACTAAAGGCCGACAGATACGAATCAAAATCAACCCAGTCAGGATCGACATTTACTGACATCACTGTATCGTTGTCAAATCGTTGAAACCGACTTGAAGATGCCAGTTGATCGTCCATATCCGAACCTGCATCTTTCAATAAAATACCTGAAATCTTAACCGAACTCTTCTTTTGAAACTGCTCCAGAATCTGAAAAACAAGTCCTTCATCTTTCTTATCTTTAAAAAAATATCCTGGTTCGTTCAGATGAAAAAGATTACCACATATAAGCAACCCGGTTTCCTGACGGAGAATGAAATTCCGCACGATTTGAATACAGGTCTGATCGAGCAATTCCGGGCTATAATGTTCTGAATGAAACCGAAATAGCTGGCCATAAATAAGGCCAATACAGTTATTTTTCCTGAATACAACAATGTAAAGGAAAGAGACATCAGGCATTCCGCATTTCTGCATGACCAACAAACGTTCCTTCCTGAGAAAATGCCCTTCCGGTAACATTCCATCCCAATCTATTTCAATGGACTCCGGATTGGTGTATACCTGAAATGTGATTTCCCTCTCCGGAATTCGGCAGATTTTCATGGGTGGTTTTTTGGTGGTAGAACGGAAGGATGTAAAATACTTCGGATTACGTAGAAGGATCAATTTAAATGCCAAAGCATTTAAACAACCACGTTACTTTGAATTTTGTTGGAAGATGCCAAAAATGAAAAGAAGATTTGAATTGGTTGTCATAACAGTTGTTTCAAATCTTCCAACCGGTGAATGTCAGACGCCAATTTGTCCGGTTCCATTCGGACAATCCGGGGATTGTGAATAGCAACCCCTGACTTATGCCGTTTCGAGACATGGATGGTTTCAAATGAAATTTCAAAAACCAGTTGAGGAAGCACCTTGCGTACCGGCCCAAATTTCTCAATCGTGTTGCCCGCCACAAATTTGCGGATCAATTGAAACAAATCCGGCTGATCCTTTACACTGAGCATTACTTTGGTAACGGGTAAAACTGAACCATCATGAGCCGCAGCAATGGACAGTTCCAATTGCTTTTCAACCGAATGCACATTGGTTTCCTGCATGTAAATCAGAACACCAGAAAAAAGGAATTTCCTAACAGGAACCAGAAAACCGGTGGATTCTCCATAACCACCAGATTTGATTTCTCTGATGTAAACCCCAGTGGATTTCAACTCCCTGGCCAATTGAAGGCGATGGTCCAGGTCATCAGAATTGTTGATAATCACCATTTCATTCATGGTCAATTCCGGGTGCGTGTCAGAGTCAGATTTCATCAAATCCGCCAGTTTGCGTTGTCGGATTTCGAAAGGATTTTGAAAGATATTTTCTCCATTAAATTCCAGCAGGTCATTTGCTATGAAAACCGGACCTGGCGATACCGTCCTTTCCTTGCGCAGCTTATCCGATGAATCCATCGTTAACTCCTGCAACAGTCCTTTTTGTATCATCTGGCCAGTCACTACAAAATCGTTTCCGAACTTCCTGCATGTTTTCACCAAAGATGGAAAAGAATCGTTCATTAGTTCTCCGCTCTCACTCCAAATCAATACCAACTCTCCCCTTTTGATCATTTGAAGCTGAGGTTCCGACCACCACAATCCAGCGGTCCATCCGTGGCTGAAATCAAACGGAGCGTTTTCTGAAAGAATTGTTGGTGAATTAAATGGGTAAGGTCTGACCAGGAGCTCTTTTGAATAATTACGGTAAAAAAGATCCTCAAACGAATCAGAAACCGGTGACCAGGACTGTGAAAGTTGAAACGTTGTGAAACAAGGATCCAGATCAAACGCTTTGGCAATTGCTTTGCTAAGTTCGCTGCTGGTAAATGTGTATGGGAATCGGCTTGTTACTATTTGATTTACAATGGCGATCCCTGAATCGGGTAGCTTGGCCCATAAATCATGCAGGAGATCCAATTGTTCCTTGCCTTTTGCTTCGAATGCTCCGATCAATGCAGTGATGCATTCTTTCATATTGATCTGGGCAGGATCTGTCGGAATTATTAATAATGAGAGTGTTTCTGTTGCATCTCCAGTGATTGAAACGCATTCACCAATGAGCCATTCCGGTAGGTCAGGTAATTCATTTGCGATTTCCAGCAATTTCCCGGACGGGATTTTCCGTAAGAGTTTTTTTCCAGATAACAGTGCAATTGCCCAGAGAATATCCTCAGAATGAAGCTGCTTAAAATAATCAGAGAGAGCGTTTTGTCGGATCAGACCTTCCTTTTCCTGCTGAAAGAGACGAGTGAGCGCAATGAAACGGTTCATTCAGCAAATAACCGAATTACCCGCGAAAACATTGACCTCAAAAATCAGAGTACGTTCCGAACAAATAGCAGGGAGTTCTTCCAGTACCGGCTTTCGGAAACTTTGGTTACCACAATCCCTTTGTTGGAGGCCGAATGAATAATAGCCAGCGGTTGACCTGGTTTGGAAATGACGATGGCGGCGTGGTTCACCCATACCTTACCTTTACTTCCTTTCCGTCCGAAAAAAGCCAGGTCACCCACAGTCGCTTCTTTTACAGACACCAATCGTCCTTCTGTGGCCTGAGCAACTGAACTTGCTTTGAGTTTCATTCCGAAATTCCGGAAAATAAAACCTGTGAATCCGGAACAATCAAAACCGGTGGCGGGCTTCTTTCCTGAACTCCGGTAGGGTCGTCCCAGAAAACGGAAAGCGAAATTCTGAATCTGGTTCCGGAGGTCAGACGTTTCTTCCCTGAATGCAACTGAACGAAGACTGTCATCTATTGGATTGTACCAAACCAGGGGGTTAAACCAGACACTTTTTGCCGGGGAAGAAAAGGAGGATGATGCGGTTTTCTGAGTGTTTGGTTGCACTGAAACAAAATCCTGGGCAAGAGTAGAGAAAGTACACATGATCACCAGGAAAGCGGCTGAGATGACGACTTTATTTACCCTCAAGTGACGCTTGAAACGAATGGAGTTAAATCTCAAATTCACAGATAATTAAACTTTCGAAATCGAAAATAGATTTACGATTTTCTTTAGAAATAATATGCAAACTTGCCATTATTTCACCAAAATGCCAAATCAATTGGGAAATTCGTAAAAAACCGGCCAGAAATTTAACAATTACAAAACAGACTCAAGGCATAATAACACCTTCCTGTTCGGTCACCATTGCACAAACTTCCGTATGCAGCATGCGGATATAATTGCGAAATACCGGATCGCAATTTGATGGGCTGGCCACAATCCGTTTCATCTTTCCATTCATCACAATTTTCAAAACAATCTTCTGGGCACCTTCCGGAATTTCAACACTATCTGGTAACTGGGCCAGATTCATTTTAACCGCTTCGAAAATGAGATTCTTTGTCATTTCTGCCGGCAGGAGATACCGGAATTTCCCGATCAGAGGCATTCTGGATTCCCCGTTATAGACTAGTTGTTTACCGGAATAAAAGCTGGCTTCGTAAACAGTACACTTACCTGCACAGGGTCCTTGTTGTATGTAAATCAATAAATTTGAACTTGATTCTACGAAGGATTCTTTGTCTTTTTGCATTTTAGTCTTCACTGAACAGCCAGCACTCAACAGCAATCCGGCAATGATCAGGCAGAAAGACAGAATACGATACAGTAAACTCATTGCGGCAATTTTAAGAATAGACAACCACTTTGCGAAACTTTCAAAATATTCACTGGACATATGACTGAATCACAGATACCACCAAGGAAGAACCGAACCTTTTTTGTTGTAGTGCTCATCATCATTCTGTTGAGCGCCAATGGGTTTCAGTACTACCTCAGTCAGCAGGACAAAGAGGAAATTATTGAAAAGGATATTGTGATAAAGGAAAAAGTGGCAGACCTCAGTAAAGCCAGTGGGGCATTGGACTCCATGCGCAATGAACTGAACATCAAAATTGAAGAAATTAAACGACTTGGAGGCGACACTGCCAGTATTGGGTTACTGAAACGTCAGATCGAACGTGATCTGAGAAATGCAAGACGCCAGAACTTCAAATCAAAAGAAATGATTGAAGATCTACAGGGCCGGATTGAAGACTATGAACTTCAGCTGGCAGATAAAGATGAGGAGATCCAGAAACTAAAAGATGAGAACAAGTCGCTCTTTGCCGAAACCAAGCAATTGAAAAATAAAATTGTGGCAAAGGAAGATTCGATTTCGAAGCTTTCAGAATCGAAGGCCATGCTGTCGGAACAAGTACAAATTGCTTCCCGATTGAGAGCAGAAGAGATCCGCATTTCCATCATCGACAGTAAGGGCAGAGAGAAACAAGAAGACGATTACAGGGCCAAGAAAATTTCAAAACTGAAAGTACAGTTTAAGATTGCAGATAACAAGGTTGCCCGAATTGAAAACAAAGAAGTCTTTATGCGGATTACCGACCCGGAAGGTGGTTACCTATACGATATCGGATCTGGTGGCGGAACATTTACCATTGAAGGAAGGGATTCACCTTATACTTCAAAACTGAGCTTCCTTTTCGATAATAAGCAACCGATTCTTAACTTTTTATGGGATAAAGGGAGCCCGTATAAAACAGGCACATATACCATTGAGTTGTTCTCTGAAGGCAACAAACTGGGCCAGGCCAATTTTGTTGTGCGGTAATTCAGATGAATGCGGCAGGCGACTTTCAAATATTTCGGCCCCACTTATTGATTTCTAAAATGGAATCCTTAGCTTTGCGGCCCTTTTGTAAACAAGTAACATGCAAAACAATTACGAAACGGTATTCATTTTAACTCCCGTTTTGTCTGACCAGCAGACAAAGGATACCGTAGAAAAGTTCAAAAATTTGATTACCAGCCAGGGTGGCGAGATAATCAATCTGGAAAACATGGGCCTTAAGCAACTCGCTTACCCCATTCAAAAGAAAAACAATGGATTTTATGTGCTGATTGAATTTAAATCAGCGCCATCGTTTATCAAGACCCTTGAGGTTGAATACAAACGCGATGAGCGAATCATCCGCTTCCTGACCACCGCTTTGGACAAGTATGCAGTTGAGTACAATACCAAACGCAGAACAGGTAGTTTCAATGTTTCCAAAGAACCTAAAGCAGAGACAGTAGCATAATGGCACGGCACTATTCAAATTCAAACAATGGAAATTCTATTTCAAATTCCGAAAAGAATATTCCGGTAAAGAAATACTGCAGATTCAGGAAGGCTGGTATTAAGTATATCGACTATAAAAACCCTGAGTTCCTTTTGAAATTTCTGAACGAGCAAGGAAAAATCCTACCTCGCCGATTGACTGGAAACAGCCTGAAATATCAGAAGAAGCTTGCACAAGCTGTAAAGAAGTCCCGTCACCTTGCATTTCTTCCATACGTGGCAGACGGTTTAAAATAATCTCTAAGACCAGAAATATAAAATCAAATGGAACTGATTCTTAAAGAAGATGTTAAAAATCTTGGGTTCAAAAATGATGTCGTGAATGTCAAACCAGGATATGGAAGAAACTATCTGATTCCTCAAGGCATTGCAGTACTCGCTACACCTTCTAATATCAAGGTGATGAATGAGAACCTGAAGCAAGCTGCCCACAAAGCAAGCAAACTGCTCAAAGATGCGACTGAGCTTGCAGAGGCAATCGGCGATATGGTAATGGAAATCAAAGCGAAAGCTGGAGAAACTGGTCGTATTTTCGGTGCAGTTACCTCACTTCAGGTCTCAGATGCTCTGAAAGCCAAAGGATTCGAAGTGGATCGGAAACGAATTACCATTCCAAATGACGTAAAATCTCTCGGCGAATACGAAGCCACCATTATCCTGCACAAACAAGTGACACACAAAGTGAAATTTGTTGTAATCGCAGAGTAACCAATAAAGAGACAACTTTAAAAAGAGCAGTAACCCTGCTCTTTTTTTATGCCCTGACTCTTGGTTCAAATACTCCGTCTGTAATCCAGAGAATTAAATTTCACCATGAGTTCTATATGCGACACCTCATCTGAATTTGATTGTTCACATATTCAATTTTAATTTGTGACATTTGGGTTATAGGTTTGTCTTAATATCAATTCAATGGACAATTTCAGCTATCTTTCAGGAACGCACGGCTCTTATATTGAAAGCCTTTATGAAACGTACAGAACGTCTCCGCAGGAACTTGACCCCCAATGGCAAAAGTTCTTTGAAGGATTTGAATTTGCAAACCAATTTGGCGATGGTGGAAATGTATCCGCAATACCTGCTGTAACTCAATCTCAGACAATTGCAACCGGTGTTCTTGAAAAAGAACTGGCTGTTGCAGCGCTGATTGAAGCATACAGAAACAGAGGCCACCTGCTGGCAAATACCAATCCCGTTCGTAATAGAAAAGACAGGAAGCCAAGACTTGATCTTGCCGATTTCGGCCTTTCGGATTCAGATCTGGGAACAGTATTTGATGCCTGTGCTCTTATTGGGCAACAAAGGAAAACCCTGTCACAGGTAATTGAAAAACTAAAAAGGACCTATCAGGGCAAAATTGGTTTTGAGGCCAATTATGTGCGTGACATTGAACAACGCAACTGGCTTACCAGAAAAATTGAAAATGAATGGCCAGAATTTTCACCTTCCCAGCCTCAAAAAGAACGAATTCTCAAAAAACTGAATGAAGCAGTTGTATTTGAGAATTTCCTTCATACCAAATATGTAGGCCAAAAGAGATTCTCTCTGGAAGGCGGAGAAACCACCATTCCAGTTCTTGACTTTATTATTAATACTGGCGCAAATCTTGGAACCAAAGAATTTGTGATTGGAATGGCCCATCGTGGTCGTTTGAATGTCCTTTCTAACACTATGGGAAAGACATACGAACAGATTTTCAGTGAATTTGAGGGATCTTCCACTCCAGATCTCACAATGGGTGATGGCGATGTGAAATATCATCTCGGTTTCAGTTCTGATCAAATCACCACTGATGGAAAACCTGTCCATTTAAAACTTTGCCCGAATCCTTCACACCTGGAAGCTGTGAATCCAACTGTAATTGGATTTGTAAGAGCCCGGATGGCCATGGAATATTCAAATGATTCCAAAATGATCATGCCCGTTTTAATCCACGGGGATGCAGCGCATGCAGGACAAGGAATTGTCTATGAAGTTACGCAAATGGCTAATCTGAATGGATATTCTGTTGGGGGTACCATCCACCTAGTGATTAATAACCAGATTGGTTTTACTACAGATTTTGATGATGCCCGCTCTTCTTCTTATTGCACAGATGTTGCCAAAATTATCGAAGCCCCGGTTTTGCATGTCAATGGTGATGATCCGGAGGCTGCAATTTTTGCCGCAATTTTAGCTTCCGAATACAGACAACAATTTGGCTGCGATATATTTATTGATCTGGTTTGCTACAGAAGGCATGGTCATAATGAGAGCGATGAACCAAAGTTCACGCAACCATCACTATATAATGTGATTGCCAAACATTCCAATCCAAGAGAAATTTACCAGAAGCACCTGGTTGAAAGAGGATTGGTGGATGCGGATCTTGCCGAAAGGATGGACAAAGAATTCAGGAATTTATTGCAGGAAAGGCTGAATATGGTCAAGCAAACACCTTTGCCTTATTCCTATCAAAAGCTGGATAAGCAATGGCAGGCATTGAGAAGATCTGTCCCTGCTGATTTTAACACCTCTCCAGAAACAGGTGTTTCATTGGAAAAACTCCATACCATCGGAAATGCCCTAACCCGAGTTCCGGATGGATTTAAACCAGTGAAGCAAATTGAAAAACTGCTGAAAGAAAGAGAAGAAATGCTTTTTCAGTCTGGCAAAATCAATTGGGCACTAGCCGAATTGCTTGCTTATGGTTCCATACTTTGTGAAAACAAGGTTGTACGGATTTCAGGACAGGATGTACAGAGAGGCACTTTTTCTCACCGGCATGCTGTCATACGGGATTCAGTGACAAACCACCCGTACAATTCACTCAATCATATCACGGAAAACCAGGAGCAATTTCGCATTTTCAATTCGCTTCTTTCCGAATACGCTGTGTTGGGCTTTGAATTTGGATATTCCATGGCTAATCCTCATGCATTGACAATCTGGGAAGCACAATTCGGTGATTTCGCAAACGGAGCTCAAGTAATGATAGACCAGTTCATTACGAGCACTGAGTCAAAATGGAACCGCATGAACAGCCTGGTTATGCTGTTACCGCATGGATACGAAGGACAGGGACCAGAACATTCAAATGCCAGACCAGAGCGCTTTTTGCAGCTGGCTGCTGAATATAACATTGTAGTCGCCAACATCTCAAGTCCGGCTAACTTCTTTCATGCCCTACGCCGCCAATTGGCATGGGAATTCCGTAAGCCGTTGATTATCATGTCACCAAAATCGCTTTTGCGACATCCAAAAGTGGTTTCCAATGTTGAAGAAATAACTAAAGGAAGCTTCCAGGAAATCTATGAGGACAAATTTGCCAATCCAAAACAAGTAAAGCGTGTGCTCCTGTGTTCCGGCAAAATTTACTTTGACCTTCTGGAAAAACAGCAAAATGACAATGTTAACGATGTGGCCATAATCCGCATTGAACAGCTTCATCCTTTCCCTCAAAAAAGATTGAATGAAATCCTGAAAACATATAAAAATCCGTCCTTAATTTGGGTTCAGGAGGAACCCGAAAATATGGGTGCCTGGGGATTCATTTTACGGCAGATGAGAACTGAAAAAATCGATGTTATTGCACGAAAAGAATCGGCTTCTCCGGCAGTTGGATACCAAAAAGTGCATGTCAAACAACAGGAAGAAATCATCTCCTCGGCCTTCAAATTTTAAGACAAACAAACTAATCCACTATAATTGAATAAAATGAGTTTTGAAGTTAAAATCCCTACTGTCGGGGAATCCATCACAGAAGTAACCATAGCCAATGTATTGAAAAAGGAAGGTGAATATGTGAACCTGGATGAAATCATTTGTGAGCTTGAATCAGATAAAGCCACATTTGAATTAAATGCTCCGGCAGCAGGAATCATTAAGTGGAATGCGAGTCAAGGCGATGTACTTCCCATAGGTCAACTAGTTTGTACAATCGAAAACAAAGCTGAATTACTACCGATACCGTCCGTGGAAAAAACATCGGAACCAATCATTGGTCAAACCATAGAAATTAAGGTACCAGTTGTAGGAGAATCCATTTCAGAAGTCACTCTTGCCAACTGGGTGAAAAAGAATGGGGATCTGGTGAATTCAGGTGACCTTCTTTGTGAAATAGAATCAGATAAAGCAACATTTGAACTACAGGCAGAAGGATCAGGTTATCTTACAATTCTGGTTGAGAAAGGAACAACTGTCGCCATCGGTACATTGATTGCGACTATACTGACTTCGGCTCAAAATGATAAGCCAGGTAGCATTGCACCAGAGGCTTCTTCAAAACCAGAGGTTCAGAAATCAGTACAAGGATACCCAGCCACCCCACTGGCAGCAAAAATTCTTGCCGAAAAGGGCATTGATCCATCTGCTGTGACCGGTAGTGGAGAACATGGCAAGATTATGAAAGAGGATGCTCTCAAAGCACAAACTGCAAAGGCAGTATCTTCAGTCCCCCAGGAACCCACAACACCGACCAAAAAAGAATCAACCGGCTCTTCCAGAAGAGAAAAACTTTCTTCTTTAAGAAAAACAGTGGCGAGGAGACTGGTGGCTGTAAAAAATGAAACAGCCATGCTGACGACATTTAATGAAGTCGACATGAAGCCAATCATGGATCTGAGGGCTAAGTACAAAGATAAATTCAAAGAGAAACACAATGTGGGTCTTGGATTTATGTCTTTCTTCACTAAAGCTGTTTGTGTTGCATTGTCTGAGTTTCCGTCCGTTAATGCGATGATCGACGGAGATGAAATTGTATTTCATGATTTTGCCGATATTTCGATTGCGGTTTCGGCACCGAAGGGACTTGTTGTTCCGGTGATCCGAAATGCTGAGAAAATGAATTTTTCAGAAATCGAAAAGGAAATTGTGCGTCTTGCTACAAAGGCCAGAGACAACAAACTTTCTATTGATGAAATGACAGGAGGAACTTTCACCATTACCAATGGAGGTATCTTTGGTTCGATGATGAGCACACCGATCATCAATGCTCCACAATCTGCTATCCTGGGAATGCACAACATTGTGGACCGGGCGGTTGTGATTGATGGTCAGATTCAGGTTCGGCCTATTATGTATGTGGCTCTAAGCTACGACCACCGAATCATCGATGGACGTGAATCGGTAGGTTTCCTTGTGAAAGTGAAACAGCTATTGGAAGAACCTATGAGATTATTGTTGGATATTTAGTCTGATATCAAGAATTCTGAATCAGATTGAGTTTTAGACTTAAAGAACTTTCCCAGAAAACTTAACATTCCTGATGTTGAAAGAACAATTATAAACTTATATAAAAAATAGTTGATTTTTTTGTCGGTAAGGAGATGAAAACCATTTTTTGTATAAAAATTTAAACCAAATTTCTTTGCAAGAACTTCAAGGCTTTTTCTAGAATAAAATGCAACATGCTGACCATGATCAAAACCATAATACCACCATTCACTTGGGCGTGGGGCTGGAATATTTACAACATTTGTAGTGAATAATATTGATGAAGTACACTTTAGAATTGCCTCAATCTCTTCAACTGGATTAGCCCAATGTTCAAAGCATTCAAAAATCGTGACTAATTCAAACTTGGAGTTTTCTAGATTACCTTCAAAACCAAATGCAAGTAAGTTCTCCGTGTATTTATCTGACCAATAATAGTCTAAACCAACATCTCTCATTATTCTCACAAAAAACCCATAACCAGAAGCAAAATCTAGAAACTTAGCAAATTTATCAAACCATAAGAAAACTAGTGAGACTATTACATTCTTTGCTCTCAAACTCCTGACAACTTGACCAGTATCTCCCAAATTCATACTTTGAGAATATGCCTCATCTAACCAAAACGGCTCGTCCGGCTGCACAAACCCACATTGAGAACATTGGTAAAAATTAACCGAATACTTTTTCCTAATTAAGTTTCCAAATATGAAATTTGATTTTGCTTGGCAAATTTTACAGGCAGATACTTGACTTGACATTTCCTTTCCTACTCTTTTTCTTTATCGCTCAAAGTAACGAAATAATGGAGACATCTTGCTACAACTTCACCGCAATTTCCCAAGAAGCTCATCTTCAAGCGCTGAAACATAGGAAAAAAATTATTTTTCAAATAAAATAAAAATCAAGCCAAACAATCACATTTAGTCATAATCCAAACATAATATAATATATCACCAATAATTTTTAAATACATGCCGCAACCATAATTCAAACATGAATGAACTCGAAAATAAAAAACGTAAAAAAAATACCAAACAAATATTAATTCATGATATTATCCAACTACATTTACTTTAGTTCATCAATAAGACAGTAAATATAATAATGAATACATTTTATCGCAATTTAAATATACAAATCTTATTTATTACATTGATAATTAATACATCACTATCATTACTATCTCATTCAAACAATTTAGAAAAATCATATAAAATAATAAACAAGCAAAGTGGATTAATTTCAAATTGTATATATGATATAACACAGGACTCAAAAGGATATATTTGGTTCGCAAGCAACAAAGGAGTATCAATTTTTGACGGAAAACACTATAAAAACATAACCTCTTCAGAGGGACTTCCATCTAACGATATATTCTCAATTTTCGAAGATTCTCAAAAAAGAATGTGGATAGTGGCAGGGAATGGTAAAATCTCATACTATCATAACGGAAAACTATATAGTGAAAAAAATACACCATACCTACAATCAATAGTAACAAATAGTTGGATAAAATCAATACACGAAGATAAGGCTGGAAATATCTGGTTTGGAACTTTTATTAAAGAGATAATAAAAATAGATAAAAAAAATAACATAAAATATTTTTTCTACCCATACCAAAAAAGCGATTTGATAGAATCTCCAAATGGAAGATTTATTTCAAATTTTTTCTCACCAAATATAAATGAAATTGAATTTATACTATCAGGACACGGACTTGTTAAGATTATAAATGACAAAGTTATTACAAATAAAAAATATTTTGGAAAACTAGAAGACGTAACATGCAGTTATATAGATAAAAATAATATTTACTACTGCACAGGTAAATATATAAAAATATTAGACAAAAATCTCAATTATATATCTAATATAGAACTTCCAAAAATATTCAAAGACATCTCGATAATTAAAAATATTAACAAAAATGAACTCTGCATAAGTGATGGAAGGGCAGTAGCAACATTAAACAAATCAACAAATCAAATAAAACTAATTATGAACAATTTTGGTTGCGACAAAATTTTTCAAGACAGGGATTCTGTTTTCTGGATAAATTCTATTAATCAAGGTATATATATATTAAGCGGAAAATACACGTACTTCACAAAAGACAATTCAAAAAACAGTTGCTTCTCAATTGGAGTTGGAAATAATAGTAATATTTTAATTGGTCAAGACGACAGTAAGCTAATAATACACAATAACAATACCGACTCGCTACTCAATTTTTCAAACTATATGAATCCTATCGGAAGAGGGAGAATTAACCAAATTGATAAAATAGAGAATGATGTAACTGTAATATCATGTGAGAGAAGAATTATAATTCATAAAAACAATAAATATATTCTAGTACCAATTGGATCAAAGTGCTTTAAATATATTGACAAGAAAATATACATTGGACACTCAGGAAATCTATACTATCTACCAATAACCTTCATTGATAGCATTGTAAAAAAATGCAAAAACAAATTTAAAATTTTAGATTTTAATCTATCAAAATTTGAAATTTTACCAGGCAAAAGAGTTACAAATATAGATAGTGATAGTAAATATATATATCTAAATACAGACAAAGGAATATACTATGCAAAAAGAAATTTAAACGAAAGGAATATTTATTTTGAAAAATTAAACTCAATATATTCAAACTACACATACTGCGTATCTGATTCAGTACTTATCTCGGATGACATATCTAGTGGTCTTTTACTTTTAAGCATAAATACAAAAAGAAATCTATTTTCATCATATAAACTTCAAACCAATTCAACGAATCGAATAAAAAAATCATTCAATAATAACATTTGGATATGCTCAAATAATGGATTATTCCTAATCAACTCACCATTAGTTTCGCAAGCAAAAAATGAACTAGTAATAGATTCATTCACCATCAACGATGGTCTTCTATCCAATGAAGTCAATGACATCACTTACAGCCAAGGGAAATGGTGGGTGGCAACGTCAGGTGGGGTCACTGTTTTTGATGAAGCATATTTCAAAACCAAAAACGAAACTCCTCCTAAAGTAGTTTTCAGAGAACTTTTGCTGAATGGAGCCTCGACCATTTCTGATGAACGACCTTTAGTCGAAGGCAATACCCGAGTGAAATTCTCTGTCGGGTGCCTCTCTTTTAAGCATTTTCGCAACATTCGATTCCGCTATAAACTTCACTCCCGAGACTACTGGCGGTATTCTATGGATTTTGACCAGGAGTTTACCGACTTAAGCCGTGGAAATTACCAGATACAGATTCAGGCCCGCAGTCCTTTCAGCCCCTGGAGCCGGTCTATTGTTCTTCCCGCATTCACTATTCTGCCGCCATTCTGGGAGAGATGGTGGGTTCAGTATCCGTTGTTCGCTGGCGGTGCGATCCTCTTCGGACTGCTCGTATTCACAGGATACAAAGTACGTGTGACCCGAATACGCATGCGGAACCAGCTTATTGATGCGAATCTCACAGCATTAAGAGCTCAAATCCGACCGCACTTTATTGCCAACATCATCAACTCAGTCCAGATCTATTTCCTCAACAACAAAAAAGAGGATGCCATCGTTTTCCTTGGGACCTTCGGGAAAATGGTCCGCCGGATTCTGGATACATCAGAAGAAGAATTTATTACCGTTAGTGAGGAACTGAAGCAAATCAGGGAATATCTTGATTTTGAATGCCGCAGAACCAGTCGCAAAATTGATTACGATATCCGCTTCCCGGATGACATGAATATGAATTACATTTTTCTCCCCACCATGCTTCTTCAGCCCATTCTGGAAAACGCTATGATCCATGGTTTGCAGGTAGGTGAAATCACAGAAGGCAGCGTTGAGATTCAATTTCTTTTCATTCAGGAAAAGGAACAAAAGCTCAAAAAAAATGAGTTCAATATTACCCGGGAAGGTAGAATGATGGTGTCTATTTCAGATACCGGCATTGGAAGGGCAGCCAGTGCCGTCAAAAAGCATTCCAGCTCAAAATCTTTTGGGGTTAAAAGTATTCAGAATCGTCTCAAATGGATCAGTGAAAAATTTGATTGCGAGGCATTTGCCATAATTGAGGATCTGAAAGATAAAAACGAAGAACCCGGCGGAACGATGGTCACCCTCAACTTACCATTGTTCATCAAAGATCCAATTTCCGAGATCGATCAATCGGTTTCCTGAACAGGTTCTTCCAACAGCCGTTTATCCGGATTGATGATAAATACTTCTTTCCTCGCCCTTGTCACCGCGGTATAAAACCACCTATAAAATTCGGTATCCAAAGGGCCCTCCTTCAAAAACCCGTGATCCACAAAAACCGCATCCCATTGCCCACCCTGGGATTTGTGGCAGGTAAGTGCATATCCAAATTTTATCTGCAATGCATTGGCAATCGGGTCTGATTTCATTTTTGCCCACCTTTTCCGGATACTTTTTTCTTCAAGCTCCCATTCTGCCATTAAAACCTGCTGGAATGTCCGGACCTGCTCCTCGCTTAACTGAGGAAGATCCGAATACAATAGTTCAGTAAAGGCATACCCATCCAGACGTTCTTCATCCTCATTTGCATCAGATAGTGTCATCTCCAGGGCAGTTAGCCTCAACGGATAGTCATCCAAAGATCGCCCTACCCTCCTGACAGTACACAGATCACCATTGGCGACAAAGCCTGTCTTTGACTCATTGTCCAGAATTGAATAGTTGTTTTTCACCACAATTACCCAGTCGCCCGACTCAAGCTCTTCTTCACGGTACAGAATATGCCCCCTGATTCCCCGATTATACTGCATGGCCTGTTTGTTTGTACGGGTCAGAACCAACGTTTTCTCCATCCCATACTTGGCATATGCATATTCGATTCCCTCAAACACACGGTTGGCAGGCATTTTAAAAATATCCGGATAGCCGGCAGTTTTCAGAATAAATCCAGGCTTTACTCCACGGATTACTTCTCTCAGTGCTGTCGCATTCTCCAGAATTCCGGAATCCAGCTCTTGCCTCACGACATCAGATAACTCATGTTCAACAACATCCAAACCGTATCGCATTCTCATCTCCTCTGCTTTTAAGGCGAGACTCAGGTCGGTTCCGACAGGTGGTAACTGGGCAGTATCACCAATAATCAACAATCGATTCCCTTTATTCTCAAATACATAGCGAACCAATTCTTCCAGAATTCCCTTGCTTCCATATTCCTGCTGGTTGCCAACCATGGAAGCCTCATCCACCACAAACAGAGTCTTATGAAACGAATTTTTTTGCCTTTTCAATGTCGGATAACCAGTATCATCCAGCTCAAACCGGAAAATCCGTTTGTGAATGGTGAGAGAAATCCGTTTTGTAAATCCAGACATCACTTTGGATGCTCGTCCTGTTGGAGCCATCATCTGCAATTGTAGCTGGAGCTGGGGAAGAACTTTGATTAGTGTACTCAGAAACGATGTCTTCCCGGTTCCGGCATAGCCTTTCAGGATAAAGGTGGGTTTGGATGATGTAGTATCAGCAAACCAGGCCTCCATCTTTCTGAAAAGCAACAATTGACCTGGAGTTGGCTCGAAAGCAAATTTTTTGGCGAGACTCTGAGCAATTCCCGCAAGTGGCTTTAGTGTAGCTCCTTCTTTTTTGGCAAGTTTACCACCTGATAATCCACTCGCGTTTTCTTCCATGATTTCCAATCAACAAATAAACGACCCGTTCGTTTCAAAGCAAAGTTCATTTCTGGAAGAAGTAGCCGCACATCTACTCTTGCAACACGGGCAGAATATGCTGAACGTGTTGGTTGTGCTTCCCAATTCCCGAGGCAGTGGATATTTGAGGAAGGCCCTTCAGGCACAGACAAAAGGGAAGGCCTTGATTTTACCAGGAATGATGGGAATGGACTCGTTCATAAGTGCTCTGAGTGAAGAACGGATCATCAACCCTCAGGAAGCAGTGCTGGAATTATTCAAAAGCTTCCGGAAATTAAAAAATCCCAATGAGCAACTATCAGATTTTATTCCATTGGGACAGGCATTGCTTTCTGACTTTGAAGACATTATCCGAAATGGCCGCAAGCCAGAAGAAGTCTTTGGTGAATTGAAACGATGGGCTGCCACAGGTGCTTCCTTTTCAGACTTCCTGGATGAAGAGCAGCTTGAGGCACTAAAACGATTTTCGGATCACTTCCAAGGACTGCTTTCCAGCGGTACCCAACGATTTGTCGATTTGTGGCACCGTCTGCCAGCCTTATTTTCTGATTTCCAGACAAGACTTTCTGAAAGTGGAAAAACCACATCCGCTTTGGCGTACTCAAATGCGGGCAAACAACTGGTTTCCAGCCCAATGCTTCGCCGTTATCAGCATTTCTATTTCGCAGGTTTCGGGAATCTGACTCGTTCAGAAATAGAATTAATGAATACCCTATCCGAAATAAGTCATACAGAATTTTGCTGGGACATCCAACCCTGGTACAGCGACAATCCATCCCATGAGGTGAACCGACTATTTTCAAGGCTTCGTCGTTTTCAGCTGTTTCAAAAGTCTATAGCTTACTGGGAAAAAAGAGGCTCACAAACAAAAAAGCCCACAATCACACAAGTCATTTGCAAAGGGGTTTCGGGGATGGCTCAATGGGTTCATCATTCAGGAACATTTCATCCGGATAAAACAGCCATGATCGCAACGGATCCAGGGTTGGTTCATGCCGTGATTATGGGAAATTCGGGTGAGGATTTCCAGTTTAACATCACCATGGGTTACCCTCTGGCATATTCGCCACAGGCACACTGGATTTTGCGAATTTTTCAATGGGTATCACGACCAGTTAGTCGAATCACATCGGACATCCAATGGGTCCTGACTGATCCTCATTTTTTTCAATTTTTCCCTAAATGTTTTGAAAAATGGAACATGATCCGAACCGAAAAATCTTATTTTACAGAAGATGAATTAAGGCTAATTCTGAAAGATGGTCCGGTATGGTTGTGGCCACTCAACGCGTTTGAATGGGTGGAGCAAATGCTGACCTGGCTCATGAAAATTCCTGCAGACCAATGGCAGCCTGGACAGGAATGGTCAGCCTGGAAAAACATTCAACTTTGTTTTGACGACTTAAAAACGCTTTCTGAATTACCGGAACGCCCGGATTTCAGCTTTTCCGCTCTATCACAGTTGTTGCCATCCGTTCTCTACCGGTATCCGATCGACATAACGGGATCAATTGAGAAAGGGATTCAGGTGATGGGTTTATATGAAAGTAGATTACTCGATTTTGAACATGTGATTATTGCTCCGGGTGAAGATGGAAGCATTCCAACCTCCAATTCAGGACAGACATTTCTTCCTGATAACATCCGAAAAGTATTTGGGCTACCTACCCGGATTGAAAAAACAGAAGATGAGATCTACCAGTTTTACCGGCTCACGCATAGATCCAAAGAGATAACCATCCTTACAGGAAATGATTCAGGCAAAAAAAGAAGCCGGATACTGGACCAGATTGAGTTCAGTGAATATTTTCCTTTTGAGAAAAAAATCCAGGAATTCGGAAGCGGAATTCTGCTTCCCTCCCCTATCCAAATCGAAAAGACGGATTCTCTACTGGAAGAGATCAGCTCATTTTTCTCCGGAAATCCTGATGAAAAGTCAAAATCGTCTTTGAGTCCAAGTTCAATACACAGTTTATTGGTGTGTCCCCTTCGGTTTTACTACCAGAAAATCTGCCGGATCAACAAGCCGGATACTTTTTCAGACCTTGAAATGAATCCAATGGATTATGGCAACTGGCTGCATACCAGCATCCAGAAACTTTTGGAGACATTTGGTTCAGGACGGAACTTTATACAACCCGGGCAGTACGATGATATGAAAAATCACTGGGACACCGTCTGTGCAAAAGTTTGGATGGAGCTGAAAGGAAAAACTTCAGTTGGGCCACTGGATTCATTTGAAGTGGAAAAGGCGATTGGTCGCATCATGGCCGACCAGTTCTTTGACTTTATGAAATCGTACCGTCCTCATCGCTGGCTGGTGAACGAATGGTCATTTCCAACGAAAAAACTGGAAGAGTCTGGCCATTATTGGTCTGTTTCTGGAAGAGCAGATATCATTTTTGAGACAGACATAAGCTATCAGATTTTTGATCTGAAAACCGGATCGATAAAAACCCAGGCTGATTATCAGGCCAAATTTAAAAAGGACGGAACCTTCCCGGTTGCCAAAATTCTGAATACAAAGGACTTTTTTCAAATGCTCATGTATAACCGGATGGCACTGGATGAACCCTATTTCAAAGGAAAGCCTGTCCGGTCAGTGCTATTTTTCCTTGGAAACCCTGGCGAAAATAAACTGGTGGATCCCTTTGCACATATCCAAAATCCGGAAGAAGAGCAGAAAGTCTTTGACGCCATAGATGAGATCGTGACGAAAAGATTGAAAGAACTGGCAGACCCGACATTGCCGATTATGCAAACTGAGGATGTAAAGAATTGTGAGTACTGCGATTTCTCCGCAATCTGCCAACGCTAGATTACCCCTGATCAAAGAATTTCGAAATGCCCCTGGCTACTTTTTCTTTTTCCTTGCTTCTTCAGCTTCCATCTTTTTTTCCTTCGCATCTTCTGCTTTACGAAGAGCCCGTCTTGCCTTTCTCTTGTAATAACCTCTTAAAAGGAAATTGTCTTTTGCAGCTTCCATGTTTTCATTCAGTCCTTTTGAACTCCGTTTCAAGTTGGTCATAGTCTGACCGAGATCTTTGGCCAAGGATGGATCACGGATCAACCGTGATAAGGTACCGTTCCCTTTGTTTATGTTATGGGAAATCTCTGAAAAATCGTTTGTAATCCGGGCGACATTGTCAACAGACAACTGGACGCTGGCCATAATGGCATCGGTCTCTATGGGCTCGACCGATTTCAACTGGTCATCATCAGCAACCACTTTCGAATTTTTCGATTCGCTTTGAGAAATGCTCAATACCCGATCACCAATGATTCCTTCAGAACCAATCGATGTTTCGCAATCCTTTTTCAGGAACTTCTGGATTTCCTTCCGGATCAGAAAATCCACCCGAACGGTTGAATCGTTCACTATCGAAATCCGGTCTACAGTTCCTACATTAATTCCAGAAAACCGAACTTTGTTTCCTACCTGAAGCCCACTGACATTGTAGAACCGGGAGGAAAGATGAAAAACAGGATTGAACATATTTTTCTGCTTGCCGATAACAAAAATGCCACCGGCAAAAAGTGCCAGCCCAACCACGATGAAAAGGCCGAGCCAGAATTTAAAATTTGATTTTTGCGCTTCCATAAAAGGATATCGTTTTGTTGACTAATTAAAATATGAACTGATGAATGGATCTTTTGAGGTTGTAAAATCATGATAAGTTCCTTCCTTAAAGAGGATTCCGTCATTGATCATGATGATCCGGTCGGCTACTGTTTTTACACAGGCTATGTCGTGTGTGATGATGATGGATGACGTTTTGTACTGCTTTTTTACTGCATTCATCAACTGGCTGATTTCGTCGGATGTGATCGGGTCAAGGCCTGTTGTGGGCTCATCATACAACAGAATTTTCGGATCCACGATGATCGTCCTGGCCAAACCAATCCGCTTTTTCATGCCTCCTGATAGCTGAGAAGGCATTTTGTCCGCTGTATCAGGCAATCCAACATTGGCTAGCACCTCCTGAACTTTCGCTTCAATCTGCTTTTCATCGAGCTCTTTCCGGATGCGGCGAAGTGGAAACTCGAGGTTTTGGCGGACCGTCATGGAATCATACAGCGCCCCACTTTGAAACAGGAAACCGATGTCTTTCCGAAGTTCTTCCAGATCCTTCTTCCCGATGTTGTTCATTTCTTTCCCAAACACCTTTATTGAGCCGGAGTCAGCCTGGAGAAGCTGTACAATGCACTTGATCAGAACTGATTTTCCGCTTCCTGATTTCCCGAGAACCACCAGATTTTCTCCTTCATACAGATCGAGATTCAAGCCATTCAAAACGGGCTGATCGCCAAAACTGATTTTCAGATCCCGAACTTCAATGACGGCTTGCGTTTGTTCCAAGGCTGTTTGGGTTGATTCTGCTTTTGTCATATTAACATATCCGTAATCTGAACTGCAATCACATCCACTACAATGACCAGCAATGATGCCATCACAACGGCTGAATTGGCGGCAATTCCAACGCTTTCCGTACCGCGGCCTGCATGGAATCCTTTGTAGCAGCCCACAAAACCTATCACACCACCAAAGAAAAACGACTTCACAACCGCAGGCAGGAAATCCATGAATTCCAAACGGCCAAAAGCCTGAGAGAAAAAGAGAACAAAATTGATATCGCCTTTGATGTTCAATCCCAACCAGCAGCCAAGGATTCCCAACGCATCAGCAAACAACACCAGTAAGGGAAGCATCAAAATGGCGGCAAATACCCGGGTTACAATGAGGTAACGCATGGGATTGACAGACGAAATCTCCATGGCATCAATCTGTTCCGAAACTTTCATCGAGCCTAATTCAGCCCCCATTCCGGAACCAATTTTCCCGGCACAAATGAGTGCTGTTATGACGGGTCCCATCTCCCGTATCAAAGAAGTGGCCACCATGTTGGGCAACATTGTCTCGGCTCCAAACTGTAGTAACACCGGACGGGATTGTATGGTAAGAACAAGGCCCATAATAAATCCCGTAACTGCAATAAGTGGAAGTGATTTGTTGCCTACCTGGTAACACTGGTAGAAAAACTCCCGAAACTCAAATTTGGGGGAAAGTGCTTCCCTGAATGTCCGCCACACAAACAGTGTGACAGAAGCTACATCTTCAAAAAATTCTTTCATAGGGTTGGTGTTCAAGTGATCGTGTTTAGCAATATACCTTCCTTTTCAATCCTGATTACATGGAAAAAATAGATCTGCAAGCCCACCTGAGATACGATGGGGTAATCCTTTGGATTGAAAGACCAAACAATGCCTTTGAACTCTGTCAAAGTATTATCAGTAAAATCAGAAGGATAATGATAATGCCACCAACTGAAATATAAACTCCACCCAGTTTGTTTGTTTTCTGTGCCCGGGATGATTCCTGAAGATCCGTTTTAATCAACCGAAGTTCCGACTTCAACAATTCCCTTTCTTCAGGTTCCAAAATTGACCGGTCCATACCTTTAATTTCCATAACACGGGCGATGAGTTGACGGATTTCGGACGCATTACTGCCTTGGGACACTTCCTTTCCATTTTCAGGATCATTTTCGTTTTTTCCAAGCGAAGGAATGGCCGGAATTCCGAAAAAAAGAAGAAGTATCAGGATGGCCCTTTGTGATGCCATACCTATGGAAGAAACGAAGCAATTTATCATATTCAAAGGACCTCATAATCAGTCGTTAAAGAATTACACAATTTCTGAATCTCTTATAGAATTTCAATGAAAGGCCAAACCATTCTGAGTAACCAGTAAATTTGCTGATCTATTAATTCACCATGAAAATCAGGACGTTTGAATTTGACTCGGCCACCTACAAAGAGGCTCTTGATATCAGAGATGAGGTTTTGAGGAAACCTTTGGGAATGAGCATTTTCAAGGACAATCTGGAAGGCGATCGTACTGATTTCCATATCGGTGCTTTTCAAAACGATCAGTTGGTGGGTTGCCTTATTCTTCATCCATTACCAAATGGTGAACTAAAAATGCGGCAGGTGGCTGTTCGGTCATCCCTTCAAACGGCCGGTATCGGGAAGGCGATGGTTCAGTTTGCCGAGTCTTTTGCCATTGAAAAGAACCATGACCAAATGGTTTTACACGCCCGAAAAGTGGTCGTGGGCTTTTACCAAAAACTGGGCTACAAAACCGAAGGTGAGGAATTTACTGAAGTGGGGATCCCTCATTTCAGGATGTTCAAAATCCTTACGATTGATCCGGATAATTAATATCCAGAAGATTCTGCCAGATAATGCCCTACTTGTAAAGATTCAATCCGGTGTCAGGAAACAATCCGGGAACGTTCACTTCGGCAACTCAACCATTTTCCTTCACCAACCAATATGACGGCATTTTTATTCCGGAAACAAGTTTTCGCTGGATTTCTGGTCCTACTTCCTGCTTTGGCATTTTGCCAGGACAGTCATTACGCGACTCACCAGTTTGGAAGTCGATCAACTCTGATGGGCGGTGCAACGGTGGGTTACGCTCGTGACAATTCATCCATTTTTTACAATCCGGGCTCCCTTTCGTTTGTTGATAGCAATTCGATTACCCTGACGGCCAACATGTACCAGGTGGAACATTTCAGGATGGAGAACCCGACCGGTGCCGGGGAAAATCTGATTCATTCAAGTGTTGGCTCCGTGCCATTGATGGTGGGCGGAATGTTAGGTCAGGGTAAAAACCGTTTTAAGATTGGCTATGGCGTGATTTCTCCCACCAACTTCAGTTTCAATTCCACCACCCGGACAGAAGGCATTTTTCCTGTCGTCAATGAAACCGAAAGTCCGGGTAATGAGGAGTTCATCGGGCAATCCACCATTCGGTCCCAGCTAAGTGAGGTGATTGGGATTCTGGGTTTCGGCTACAAGCTAAACCGTCATTGGGGAGTTGGTCTGGCCAATATGGCAATGGTCCGGTCTCAGAATTTCAGCGAAAATTCATACGCCCGGTTCTATATCAACGACAGCCAAAATACACTCAGCACCTATTCCAACGGACGGGAACTCCAGTTCTTTCACCTTCGTTATGGGGTAAAACTGGGCATTTGTTACCGCAACAAAGGATTTTCAGCTGGATTCGCCTTTATGCCTCCCACCATTGGTATAGCCGGAAACGGAAGTGTGGCAACAGATGTTCTGGGAACAAACGTCTTGTTCAACCAGGTTCGCCAGGATGTTTTGGCAAACGATCGGCAGGAGAAGCTCGCTATACGATACAAGTCACCCTTTATGGTTACAGCTGGTGTGAACTGGAATAAGGGAAGATCTTCCTTTGGTTTGGCGGTACAATTTCACGGACGGAAACGGGAGTACCTCATATTTGATCCGGCTGTTTCAGGATTTGCATTACCCAGCAACATGTACGAACAACTGGGTGGCCGAGAGTTTCTGCAACTGAAAGATGGAGCCAGACCGGTATTCAATTTCAGCCTTGCGTATGAATACAGTTTGTATCGGAATGTGAATCTGATTGCCAGTTTTGCGACGAATCAGACGTCGTATGATAGAGGTCTGGACTCGTGGAGGGGACTGAAAACGCAGGTTACGACCTGGAATCTTTACCATGCCCGAATGGGAGTGACCGTAAAACAAGGTCACAGTCAACTTTCACTTGGAATTCTCTATGGATTTGGATCGGATCCATCGAGAAAGGTTCGGGGAGAATTCAATGTAACGGATGAATCCCGACTGCTCAATCCGGCTCCGTCCGTGACAAAAGCTGGTTACTATTCAGTTGGACTTTTGCTGGGATATTCGTTTCTCCTGTTCGATATTTGACTACCGAAGAATGGGAACTCTATTTTACAAGATTCATCAGTTGCTCTTTTGATTGGTACCCCAAAGCTTTGCTGACTTGTATCTGATTTTTGAAAACCATCAGAGTGGGAAGGCTTTCGACAGCTAATTCTTTTAACAAATCCGGATTCTGATCGGCATCGATCCGAAGAATGACCAGTTTGTCTTTCAAAGACACCTCCATCTGATCCAGATCGGGTTTCATCTTTTTACAAGGGCCACACCAAACAGCATAAAAATCAACTAAAACGGTTTTGTCCGTATTCAGTAATTTCTCAAAATCTGCTTTTGTCATTCCCTTACTGGCGTTTGTCGGTGCCCCTGCTTTTCCCTCGGGTTGACCTTCCGAACGCCAGCGAATCATTCCACCATTGAGTTCATAGACCGAGGTGAATCCAGCTTCCCGCATCATTCTGGCAGCGGAACCACTCCTACCACCACTGAGACAATACACAAAGACGGGTTTCTTTTTGTCGAGACCAGCGATGCCTTTTTCAAAATCAGAACCATTCCAATCGACATTCACTGCTTTGGCAATGTGGCCACCCGCAAATTCACCTGGAGTTCGGACATCCAGAACCGGGGCTTCGGGCATGGAAGAGATTTGTTTGGCGAACTCAGCCGGTGAAAGATTTGTTTTCGACTGGTTCTGTCCCGAAGAACAGGAAACAAGAATAAAAAGAGCCAGGCTAAAGAGCCAGAAGGATTTGAATGACACGTTGTTTTAAAGATTGGTTATGAATCGCAATTTGTCTGCTGGTTGATTTATTTTCTTGAATTTTGCTGAATGATACTTTGCAAATCCCGGGCCTGAACCACACCTGATTTCCGCCATGTTACGGCTCCTTTCTGAAAAAGAATGAGGGTGGGTACACTTTGAATTTTGTACGCCGCCGCCACTTTGGGATTTTGGTCCACATCTACTTTCAGTATGGTGACCTTCTCCCCCATTTTTGATTTCAGTTCTTCCAGAATGGGTTTCATCATTTTACAAGGACCGCACCATTCGGCTGAAAAATCAACCAGCACGTTCTCACCTGACTTGATGATATCGTTAAATCCTGCCATTGTCGTTGTCTGTTGAAAATTTACCTATGGCGCAACTCACATAAGAAAGTGCATTCACACCAACTTTTTTTATTCCTGTCAAAGTGCCCTTTTCGGGATACCCGATTCCTTCCAATTTATCTTTTACTTTCTGAATTTCAAATCCTTCCAGGTAAGAAAAGGCTACCGTTCCTTCTTCCACATTTACTTCCGGCTGATCCAGTTCAGGAAAAGAGTGCAGCACTTTCATGATGGAGCTTGCACATCCGGAGCACTTTAGATTGTCGATTTCAAATACTGTATTCATCCCGTTTGTTGTTTCGCTTTCACTTCTGTGAATTCTACTTCATCTGTTTCAGAGTTCCGGAATTTGCTCCTGGGAACCGAACAGCCACCGGCACCACAACCTGTGTTCGTGATTACCTGCAACAATAAGAGTGCCGAAAGAAATCCCAGCAAGGCATTGCCATCCTGCCATGCCATCCAGGCAACCGTTCCACTGAAAATGAGACGAATTACCCGCATGACATGCCAGTCGGTAAGGAGCATTTGTTTTGTAAACACGATCAGCGGATTTTATTTTGAAGCGATGACCATCCACCACCATTGTACACCTCTGTATATCCGGCCGATACCAACTGACTTTTTGCAGATGAACTTCGCATCCCGGAAGCACAGCAGGTAATGATGGCCTTGCCTTTTGGTAACCGGCTCAACTGACTGCCAAGAACATCCACAGGAATATTCATCGCACCCGCAATATGGCCTGACATAAATTCACCTTTCGAACGTACGTCCAGAATGACAGCACCTCCGGCCATCAGTTCTTTCCAATCGGTGTCAGGAGCCGAAGAGAATAGTTTTTTCAGTAATCCAAACATGGTTTCAGACGGTTTGAAGTTTTGAATTTACACTTAGCCAGCTACCTCCATTGGAGCATTCTACACCCATGGACTTCATAAAGTTTGTTGCCTGCCCACTGCGGTTTCCGCTTGCACAACAGAACTGAATCGGCTGAGACATCGCTTTCACTTCATTTACTCTCTCCGGAAGTTCCTGAAGAGGGATGTTGATACTTCCTTTTACGTGGCCACCCATGAATTCTGCGGGTGTCCGTACATCGACAATTGTCATAACACGTTGTTTTTTATGATTGTTTCATTTCATTTTTATTGACCAGCGAGGTGAAGGACAGTCCACCCATTACACCTCCATAAATGGACGAAGTCCAGGGGTTTGATGTAATGGGACAGGATCCTGTCGAACAACCGACAAACCGAAACCAGGCATAACCGGCAATGGCACCCAGAACAATTCCGAGAATGGTCATTCCATGTTTTTGTAACTGATTCATTGAATCTTAGAGCATGGTAGAAGGACAGACATATTCAGTCAACCCGAATCTGCCGGAATTTTTGATACCGGAAAAACCATCCGCTACGTTGACCAGATTATGAAATCCTTTTTGCTTCATGAGAGAAATGAAAATCATAGATCGGTAGCCACCAGCGCAGTGCACATATACGGTTCCGTCCGCTGGCACAACAGACTTTGACTCATCGATGTAATCCAGTGGTGCATTGTTTACACCAATGATGTGTTCAGAATCGTATTCACTTTTCTTGCGGACATCCAGTATCTGAATATACGGATTTGCCTCCCTCAAATCGGCAAGCGTAATGGCATCGACCGACGTTACTGTATCAACCGAAAATCCACTTTTCTTCCAGGCATCCATTCCTCCCTGAAGAAAACCGACCGCATGATCATAGCCAACACGTGCCAATCTAACCACCACATCTTCTTCCTTACCTGGTTCTGAAATGAACACAATCGGCTGATTGATGTCCGGAAGAACGGCACCGACCCAGGGAGCAAAATTGCCTTCCAGACCAATGTTTACGGCACCCGGGATGAAACCCTCCCCAAAGGATTTTGCAGAGCGGGTATCCAGAATGATGGCATTCAACTCTTCCGCTTTGTTTTTGAATTCCTGAGGACTTAAAGGTGTTAGCCCATGGTTCAGCACATCGTTGATTGATTCATATCCTCCAATGTTCATCAGCACATTTTTTGGGAAGTATCCAGGAGGAGGCATCAGACCTGAAAGAAGTTCTTTTATAAACTGTTCTTCCGACAAACCAGGTCTCAGTGCGGCATTGGATTCCTTTTGATGCCCAAGGGTATCGGATGTTTCTTTGCTCAGATTTTTACCGCAGGCACTTCCAGCTCCATGACCTGGGTACACAATGATGTCGTCTGCCAATGGTAAAATCTTATTTTTCAATGAATGATAGAGATGGTGAGCCAGTTTTTCCTGCGTCATATCGGCAATGACATGCTGGGCAAGGTCCGGCCTTCCCACATCCCCTATAAATAAAGTGTCTCCTGTAAAAATGGCCTTCTCTTTACCATCTTCGTCAATGAGGAGGAAGCAACTGCTTTCCATGGTGTGGCCGGGTGTGTGAATCAGTCGGATGACCATACTTCCAATCTGGAATTCCTGACCATCTTTGCCAATCAATGCATCAAATCCGGTTTTCATAGCCGTTGGACCATACACGATGGTGGCCCCGGTTTCTTTTGCCAGATCGACATGACCAGACACGAAATCCGCATGGAAATGGGTTTCGAAAATGTATTTGATCTTTGCATTCCGTTTCCGGGCAAGTTCCATGTAAGGCCCAAACTCCCTCAGCGGATCAATAACAGCGGCTTCTCCGTCGCTTTCAACATAGTAGGCACCCTGCGCAAGGCATTGGGTATAGATTTGTTCGACAAGCATGTTCATATGGTTTTGTTTGATACAAAGGTGAGGGGTCTGACTTTTGGTTGCAGTTACATTTGTTACATTGAAAAATGATCGTAAACAGGAATCAGTTAATTGGCTGATGAGTCTTTTTTGGGCCGGGTGGAAATCCCGAATGGCAGATACAGCGGGCAGAAACTGATGAATGAAGTGAGAATGAAAATTCCTGACAGGACAAGGAGAATGGTAGCAGTTGTTCCTGAGAGGTTTCCTGTGGCGTAAAGTGCAATGACGACGATTGCAACGAGGACTCGCAGAATGCGGTCGAAGGTTCCCATGTTTGGTTTCATAGAATTGATTTTTTAAATAATAGCGAAACTAAAGTTTCACAGATCCGCAGTTGGTGACATTTGTTACACAACGCGTAATCAATTCAATTTCTGACCATCACAGTCAATGTCCATATTTCAGAACCAGGGCAAGCTGGCCAGCATGGTAGGCAGTGTGTGATATGATCCTTCCCAGGGCTTCTGCTTTTGACCTGGTTCCGAACTGGGGAGTTGTGATCAGTTGCTCCCAATCCTCGTCCGTCTGTTGGAGTATTGCCAGTTCCAGTTGAACAAAAGCATATTTTTCAAAGGAAAGTAAATCCTCCGGATTGGTCCACTCCCTGGTATCTTTCTGGTCGATGACGGTTCTGGCGGTAAAATGAAGATCATCAACCCCGAATACATTTTTCGCAAACAGCAATTCGACTTCAGCGATGTGACGGATCAAAAATCCGGCTGAGTTGGGAACATGTCCGATTCTTTTTGTGGTATCCTCATTGTTCAGATTCTGAAGCAATGCTGAATACCGGGTTCTGGCTTCACGCCATTGAGAAAGAAATGATGTTGTCATAAAAAGGAAATCAAAGAGTTTGCGACAAAATGCACATTTCCAGTTGAATCCTCAATGAAATTCATCAAAGCCGGAATATTGTCTTTCAACCAAAATAATTGAAAACAACCCAATTCTCTGCAATGAATTTCAAGTACATTCTTCTTATTGCATTGAATTTATAAAGTACCAAAGAGTTGCTTCTGGTATGCCCGACAAACTACCGAATAATCCATCTACCTGGATTCGCTATGATCTACCGGCGAGTCTTTCCGTTTTTTTTGTAGCCCTTCCTTTATGTCTCGGTGTAGCACTGGCTTCCGGGGCTCCATTGGCATCTGGGTTACTGGCAGGTGCTATTGGTGGGATCGTTGTGGGTTTACTAAGTTCGTCTCATGCCAGTGTGAGCGGCCCTGCAGCCGGAATGGTTGCCGTGGTGCTAACATGCTATGAACAACTGGGAAGTATTCCTGCATTTGGCATGGCTCTGGCAGTGGCTGGTCTCATCCAGATTCTGGCCGGATATCTCCGAATCGGATTTATATCGGCATATATTCCAAAAAATATCATTCAAGGTTTGCTTACAGCCATTGGGATTATCTTGATTCTGAAGCAGATTCCACATGCAGTTGGTCTGGATAAAAGTTATGAAGGTGACTTCTCGTTTTTTCAGAAAGACGGAGAAAACACATTTTCTGAAATATGGAATGCCACATCTTTTTTCACACCCGGAGCTCTGATTCTTTCGATTACCTCGGTATTTTTTCTGGTTGCCTGGGATAAAACACCTTTGAGAAAGCTTGTCTTTTTCCCGCCATCGCTGTTCGTTGTCATCTTTGGTATCGGGGCGAATACACTTCTCTCATTCTATTTCCCTGACCTTGCCATTGGCGAAGAACACATGGTGCACCTTCCGTCTATTCACAATGGGGACCAGTTGGTGATTTTACCCGATCCAGGCGCATTGCTAAGAAGCAAAACCTGGATTTCAGCCGTTACGATTGCAATTGTGGCATCACTGGAAACGCTCATCAATATCGAGGCAACCGATAACCTTGATCCATACCGAAGAGGGACCCCACCCAACAAAGAACTCTTTGCCCAGGGAACAGGAAATTTGATTTCAGGACTGATTGGTGGAATCCCCATTACATCAGTGGTGGTGAGAAGTTCCGTCAATCTGCAGGCGGGTGCCAGGAGTAAGGCATCTACCATTCTTCATGGCGTCTGGTTACTCGTCGGATTCTTCTTTCTGTCCGGAGTGCTGAATAAAATTCCGTTATCTGTTTTGGCTGCTATTCTGATGATGGCAGGTTATAAACTCACGAAAGTGGAAGTCTTCACTTCGATGTACAAAAAAGGCTTGTCACAATTTATACCTTTTCTGGTGACCTGCCTTGCAATTGTATTTACAGACCTTTTGACCGGAATTATCATTGGTTCCGGAGTGAGTATTATTTTCCTTCTGAAAAGCAATCTGGAAAATCCATTTATGGTGGTGGAGGAACGAAAACACATTGGTGACACAATGCGGATTACGTTGCCAAATCAAGTTTCCTTTCTGAATAAAGCCCGGATTCTCAAACAACTACGAAAAATACCAAAGAAAGAAAAGGTCATAATTGATGCCACTCAAACCCACTACATTGATCCCGATGTGGTGGAAATCTTCCAGGATTTTATGAAAACTGAAGCCAAACAGAAAGGCATTCAATTGAATATACTGGGAATGGAAGCCCTGGGTGAAGGACGGGATCATATAGAATTTACCGGAGTACTGAACAAAGAGGCACAACAAAATCTTCACCCGGCCGAAATCCTGAATCTGCTCAAAGAAGGGAACAAGCGTTTTATGGAAGGTAATCCTTCCCACAAATATTTTGGACAACAAATCCTCGCCACATCCGACAACCAAAGTCCGATGGCGGTGGTAGTTAGTTGTATTGATTCCAGAACGAGTCCTGAACTAATCCTGGACGCCGGAATCGGTGATTTGATCTCGATCCGGATTGCCGGGAATATCATTACGGATTCCATTGTCGGGAGTGTTGAAATTGCCTGTGCCGAAATTGGTGTAAACCTGGTGGTTGTGATGGGACATTCCAATTGTGGAGCTGTTACTCAGGCTATGCTGGGCAATGAAAGAGGGAACATCAAATGGATCAGTTCTGAAATTGAGCCCAGCGTGATTCAAGCCGGGTTAAGAGAACCGGAACGAGCTGAAATTACCCCAGGGTTTATCAATCAGGTTTCAATGCTGAACCTTCGTCATTCGGTTCTAAAACTGAAACGCCTGAGTCCTTTCCTGGAGGCAGGAATAAAGAAAGGTCAAATCGGGCTGGTGGCAGGATTTTATGATACGACAACAGGTAAGGTAACATTTGATAAAATGGAATATTCCGGAAGCACGTATATCGTGCCTCCGTCTGAAACCACTGACATTGCCACAGATACTGTCTGATCAACCTTGTCCTGTTATTACATCGGAATCTTAATCACCACACTGCACCCTTTTCCAGGTTTGCTGTCGATTTCGACCCCTCCTTTCAGATAAGCAATTCTTGTACGGATGTTCCGCAAACCCACTCCCTCTACCACATGAGAAGCAGGATCAAATCCTTTGCCATTGTCTTCAACACATAAATTTAATTCCTTGTTTTCCAGGGACAACTGAATGTAGACATCGCTGGCTTCTGAATGTTTCAGAATATTTCCCATCAACTCCTGGATCACCCGAAACAATACCAGTTCGATCGTGTGGTCAAGCCGGTAATCCAATCCACTGATTTCCAGATGAACGCGAATGGCACCCTGGATTTTCTGGACGAAATCACGGACGGCACCCGCCAGGCCCGAACGAAGCAGGGCATTCGACAACATTGTGTGCGAAACCGAACGAACTTCTTTGAGACTGTCTTCCACCAGTGAACGCGTATTTTCCAGCAACTGCTGCTGCTCTCCGGACCTTGACTCGAGACTCGCCAGATTGAGGTGAGCGGCTACCAGTTGCTGACCTATTCCATCATGCAACTCCCTTGCGATGCGGGATCTTTCCTTTTCTTCTGCATCCAGAATTTCCTTCGCCAGTTTCTCCTGCAACGCAAATCGCTCCGCTTCTGCCTGTCGTTTCTGATTCAGATTTTTCCGTTGGATCCAAAGCCAGACCACTACCGCGATGAGCAAACAAAAAACAACACCCGCCAACATCAGGAAACGCTGACGCTGAATCCGATCTTTTTGTATCTGATTTTCAGTCAAAAGGAGTTTCTTCTCCTGTTCCTTCTGTTCAGTTTCATACCGGGTTCGCAACTGCGAATAGCGCTCCGCCATTTGGGATGAAAAGAGGGAATCTTTCAGAACTTCTGCTTTGTCATAAGCATCCAGGGCTTTCTGATCCTGATGAGTTTGAATGTACAAATCCCCAAAACTTCGGTAAATCCGGGGAAGATGATCGTCCAGTTGTTCGTTTAATGCTAGTTGTTCTGCTTCCAGCAACAGTTGTTCAGCCAGCATTGTATTTCCCGACTCCAGTTCTTTATTGGCCAGATTGGTTGCATACAGAATCTGATCAAGAGTATGACGTGATGCCCTTGCAATGGTCAGGGCTTTGCGAAACAATTTCCGGCATTCATCCTGCCGTCCCAACATATTGAGATCAAACCCAACATTGTTCAGACTGGCCAGCCATCGAAGGGTATCTTTTTGTTCCTCGAAAAATCCTGAGGCTTCCTGATCCAATAAAAGTGCTTTGGCATAATTTCCTTCATGCCCTGAAACCATCGCCAGATAACCTTTGGCGGTTGCTGCAGAAGCCTGGTCACCTGTTTTCCTGGCCAATTCCAGGGCCTCTTTTGCCATCCCTTTCATTTGCTTGAAATCTTTGAGCCAGTGAAGGATTCCACAGATATTTGACAAGGTCTGGGAAAGAGCTATATCATTTTTCAATTCAGAAAAGCCCCGTCTGGCCTGCATTTGTGCTTCCAATGCTTCCGGGTACTGCGCCATTTCCGTCAGACACACTCCAATTTTCGACCATGAAGAGGCCACTCCCGCCTGATCCTTTATCTCTTTCCGGATGGACAGAGCTTTGCGGTGCCACACTAATGCCGAAGCATATTCGGATTGGGTGTTGTGATACAATCCAAGATCGTTGTAACCCTGGGCGAGTTCTTTTCGGAGTCCTTTTGCATTGGCGAGCTGAATTTCTGATTCCGCCAGTTTTTTTGCTGCCACCGGATCCTCAAAAAGGCAGATCCAGTGAAGTTCGGTCATGAGTCTCAGTTTCTGAGTATCGGATCCGGATACGGAAATCTCTTTTTCGAGACGGATTCTCTCCGGATTCATCGCTGGCAGATCAAATGAAACCACAATAAGAAGAAGCGAAAACCAGATTCGGAACTTCATGAAATCCAGCCTTTTTCGATCGCCATTTTAACCAGACCTACAGCAGACTTTGCTTCCGTCTTTCGCATTATGTTTTTCCGGTGGGTTTCAACCGTTTGAGGAGAAATGAATAAGGTTTCAGCGATCTGCTCATTGCTTTTTTCCTGTGCAATGCAATTCACAATTTCCATTTCTCTTGGAGTGAGAATAATCCGCTCTTTGTCAGGCCGGGTTTCATTTTCAGGTTTTCCTTTCAGGAAAGATTCCACGGCGCCATCGCTGAAAAAGGTCTTGCCATCCATAATAAATGACAATGCCTTTCCTAATTCCTCTTTTCCAGTACTTTTAAGAATGTAGCCATGAACGCCGGCATCGACCATTTTGCTGATTTTCGCATAGTCATGATGCATCGACAGTGCCAGCACTTTCATGTGAGGATGAGTGGACCGGATCTGTCGGGTGAGTTCGATTCCATCCATCTCCGGCATTTCCAGATCGGTGATCAGAATATCCGGATTGAGATTCCTGATTTCTGCAAGGGCATTTGATGGCTTGGTGGATGTTCCCACAACTGTAAAACCAGGTACATTTTTCATCAACGCAATCATACCATCGAGAACCATCTGATGATCATCAACGAGAAAAACGGACCATACGTTTGAAAGTGTTGCCAAAGAACCGGAGTCAATTGGCGGCTAAATTGAACTTCTGTTTTCATAAAATCAATCTTAAGTAAGAGCGCTTTTGTATATGTACCGGATGAAACGATTTTGCAGAATTAGGGAGTCTGACTTTTTTCTGCCGCTTCTCTTTGTTTTCGCAAACGGCGGTTCAGGCTGACCTGCTTTGCCAGTATATAACCCGCTTTCACAAGGCGAACAACCGGCATATGGTAACTCAGGGAAAACTCCCAGTGGTTGGCCATAGAATTACTTTCAAAGAAATAATAATCGATATTGAAGGCTGAGGCACCTACTGACCCCGTCAGTCCAAAATTAGCCCCTTTCAAATGTTTGGGTAACAGACGAACGTCTGATTTGGGATTGTAGACAGAACCATTCGCCAGTTCTTTATTCAGAGCAATGGATCCGGAATCAGAGTTAAACCGCACATCACCATTGGTTTGCCGAATGATTCCGCCACGAATAATCAAGCCATAATAGGATGTTCGCGAAACAAAGCTTGACTTGTCAAGAAATTGAGACTTAATAAAATACGTAACCAGATCGATTCCCCCTTCAACACCCCAACGGGAGGAATTCACAAAATAACCATCCATTCTTGGAACCCGCTGAAGAGGCATTGAAGACTTTTCATCTGTGTGTCCCCTGTCAAAATTCTCTTTAAAATAAAAGCTGCCTTTGTCGTAATGGCCAGCAAAATATATGGTCCCGATCCGGTAGCCCGCCATCAAGCCATAGGAAGGAAACAGGTCAGCACCAAAATTAGCGATCCCGGTTTGCAGACGTGGTCCAAGAAAAAAGAAGGGCTGAACATCCATCACTTTCGCCGATTTCTCTCCAAATACCTGATCCCACGATTCCTTAACAGTGGTTGTGGTCGTTGTTTTGTCAATGCTGTTTCCGTAATTATCGCTGTAAATCGTTTCCGTTTTTATCGTGGTCTTCACATCCCGCTTATAGTTTTCCGCCCAGGTGGCCATTCCACGGTATGAAAACAATTTTGGATTTAAGAGGGCTTTTTGCGGCGATATTCCCACAAATATTGAAGGAACCGCCTTTGCGCCGGCAAAAATACTTCCGGGATTATTGAAGCCTCCTTCAAAATAATATCGGGCCCCAATTTTCACCGGGCCAAGCAAAACGCTCAATCCGAGATTTGCATTGAATCCGAATCCACCATCTCCCCGACCAGATTCGGCGTGGTTTGGATCTGTACCCATATGTCCATACACTCCAACTCCCATGTGGGGAATCAGGTTGAAGTTCTTGTATTTGGTTAATGGCATTGGGAAATTAATGTTGAACGAATACCGGGATCCTTTCAGATTAACAACTCTGCCAGAATCTGGTTTGGTAAAGTATCCTTGCTGGTAATTGAGGTTGCAGAAGCCAAACAGATCGAGTGAAGGACCAATCCAGATGGTGTTTTTGGCTTTGTAACCAAATTTCGGATTGGGTCGAATGGCTTCGACTCCACAATTGGTCATGGAAAGTATCAGTTCGCTTTTTGCGTCGGAGGACGATTGCCCATTGGTAAAGAGCGGGATGACCACGAAAAGAAGGATGCAACCGAAATGGATAATCCGGTTGGATGCTGCAGAAAAAACAGTGTAAAAATGTGCCATGGAGCCAGACTGATTTTGTTTCTGCAAAGGACCTACTGAGTCCACAGTCTTCTATACCCGCCAATGGGTATTTACGTACCGTCTGTTAAATTAGAGTCGAACCACAAAAAGGCGGAGACCCTTTCATGCAAAACCAGAATGATATAAAAGAAAAAGATGCTCGGAATCTATTTTCGATTCACAAAATAGACCCCAAGCAGAATTCCCAAAAGACCAAGTCCCTGAACGATTTCAACAGGCTCTCCATCTGCCACTCCCCACAAAACCGAAATGATCGGCATAATGTAGGTAACTGAACTTGCTGTGAGGGGACCGGAAATCTGAATCAGCTTATTGAACAGAACCAGAGCAAAGGCAGTCCCGAGCAAACCAAGAATGGCCACATAACCGGCTGCTTCCCAGGCACCATCGACATGCTGCATTTTATGGATAAAGTCGGTACAGCCAAATAAAATAAATGTGGCAATGGGTCCGATGGCAACGATGGTAGCGGCTGAAAGTGCGAGAGGTTCAAAATTGGAAAAGCGGATTTTGAGAATATTCACATTCAAAGCATATAGGAGCGTAGCAAATATCACTGGCCACACATAGACATTCACTTCTATGGCACCGCCTGATTTCATAAATGCCAGAACCACAGCACCTCCGAGTCCGATCAGGAGTCCCATCCATTTCACCCAATTGTATTTCTGTTGAAAAAACAAGGTTCCAACAAGTACAGTAAACAAGGGCGTCACGGCATTCAGCATACCAGAAAGGGAACTCTGAATTTTGCTCCCTGCCCAGGAAAACAACATACTGGGAAATAGGCTGCCGATGCTTCCGGCAAGTAAAAGCCAGCCCCAGATTCCGGACGGAATCTTTTTTCTTTCAACCCAGAAAATGGGGATGAAAGCCAGAAACGCATAAAAAATCCGGAGTGAGCCGACCTCAAGCGGTGAGAGAACAATACTGGCTTTCTTAATCAGAATAAATGATGTACCCCAGATAACGGACGTGATCCCCAGCAGAAGGATGCTCAGATTTCGGTTCGACGATGAACTCTCCTGCATCAGGCTTCTACAAAAGCAAAGCGATTCCGGATATCTTCCAAGGTTTCCAAAACTTCTTCTGCCGAATTAGAAGTCACCAGTTTCATCCGGAAGGGCTTGAAATCGGGAATATGCTTGAAGTAATTGGTGTAGTGTCTCCTCATTTCCACAAGCCCCAGTCCAGGTCCTTTCCATTTTAATGAAAACTCCAGATGAGCTTTGCACACATCCACACGCTGGTTCAAATCAGGGGGTGGAAGATGTTCTCCGGTTTTGAGAAAGTGTTTTACTTCGTTGAAAAACCAGGGATATCCAATGGCAGCACGACCGATCATGATGCCATCGACGCCATACCGGTTTTTGTATTCGAGGGCTTTTTCCGGAGAATCAATGTCGCCATTACCAAAAATAGGAATGGTGATCCGGGGATTTTCCTTAAGGCGACCGATCAACGTCCAGTCGGCATCGCCTTTGTACATCTGAACCCGGGTTCTTCCGTGAATGGTGAGTGCCTGAATGCCAATGTCCTGCAATCGTTCCGCTACCTCCAGGATATTTTTGGTCGTATCATCCCAACCCAGCCTTGTTTTCACTGTAACCGGAAGGTGGCTGGCTTTGACAACGGTCTCCGTCATCTTCACCATTTTGGGAATATCCTGAAGAAGGGCAGCACCGGCTCCTTTGCAGGCGACTTGTTTTACAGGACAACCATAATTGATGTCAACCAGATCCGGACCAGCAGCAGTGGCAATTTCAGCTGACTTCCGCATGCTTTCGATATCTGAACCAAACAATTGAATTCCAATGGGCCGCTCGTATTCAAAAATGTCGAGCTTTTGCACACTCTTGGCTGCGTCACGGATTAGACCTTCGGAGGAAATAAATTCCGTGTACATCAGGTCAGCTCCGTTCTGCTTACAGACCGCCCGGAAAGGCGGATCGCTTACATCCTCCATGGGAGCAAGCAACAATGGAAATTCCGGAAGCTGGACTGGACCAATTGACGGCATAGCAGATAAAATGCGTTTGAAGCCGCAAATATAAGGAAATAAGCAGGTTGAAGGCTATGTGATACGGAATCCGACGAACAGCGGACTGTTAGGAATCAGTCGTGTTTTGTTGAGCGATACAGTTTCACATCCGAAAAGAGGCCCATGTTGATGAGCTTTTTGAGCTCCTTCCTGGAAGGCGACAGGTTCCATTTTTCTTCATCCGAATTGTCTTCACCGTCTTTTTTCTCTTTCGCCACAAATTCTTCATTCTCCAGAAGGTGCAGTACCGAATCTGACTGAATGCGGCAGAGGAGAATTCCTTCCCTGGTTTTTCTCAGTATCCGGACTTTATATCCTTCTCCCTCCTCCTTTTTCTGATTCAGAAAGTAATAGCCTTTGAAATAGCGGGCTTCATCGCCTTTCTCCATTTCCAGCAAGGTCTGGTCCACGTTAGCTTCAATATGAACCGATTCCGAATCGCTGTCGGTGCTGACTTTCACATTTACCTTGACTGCTGAATCCTCTGCATGGATAGTGGCACGAACAGTTTCGTCCCCATTCATGCCTTCGGTGGAACCTTCTGAAATCCAGACTTTCTTCTCATGAATATGCAACCAGGACGAATCAGTTTCACAGAAAAATGTTCCCTGAAATGATTCCTTCAAGACGGCATCCGGATCCACACCTTCGGGCTGAGCCTGGTTAAACGTGACCCGTTCTTCCTCACAGGAGGACAACAATACAACAGCAAACAGAAGGACAAACCATCCATTGCATTTCAGCATTCGGTTCAAACTGGTTTTCATTTTTGAAATTTTCTAGGGTTGGAAGAAAGAACTTTGTTTTGAATTGGCCACAAAAATACCAGCATCAGAATCCAGGGACTTTGCCAGCCACCAACGTCAAATATAAGCCAGGTACCCAGATGGAACAACAATCCTCCGATGCAGTTCACATAGCCCCATCGTGGAAATTTCCATTGAATTGCGGTGGCCAGCTGAAATAAAAGTGCTGTCAGCAAAGTGATTTCCGGCAAAAACGGAATAGATCCGATCCATTCGCAAACGGGGCCGGGATGCAGCCAGCACAGATTCTGGAAATGATGGTTGTCGATCCAGTTCCAGCCAGACAACAGGATTTTCTCCAGTCCGGCGAAAAAATAACAGCCCCAGATGCCCGCCTGAAACAAACGAAAACCGGCGTAACCTTCTTCAGGAAACCTTTGCCAGAAAAACAGCCAGATCACCAGAAAAATATTGGCAGAAAACATACTGGCGTATGTGTGGTCGATTTTTCCAAAGCCAAAAAACACAGCCAGCAGCCAGGTCCAGAAAACCAAACCGGCCAATGAAATCCAGGCAGGCAGTTTGTCTGATGGCTTCCATTTGGAGAGCAGAAAAAAAGCACAGACTGCAAAAGCAAAAATCACTACGAACTGAAGAACCCAGATCGGTGGAAATGTTGGAATGAGTTCCCGGAAAATGGGTAGAGGCGAATAAAATGCCTTCCATTGATGACGGACTGTCAGTTCTTTGAGCAGGTCAGGCAGATACACCAGTTGAATCCCGAAATACAGCCGAACTTTCCAGATCAGCGATTTTTCGGGCACCTGAAACGAGGTTCCGTCCTTTAAAAAGGAAATCAGATAGCCTGCCAGGAGAATCAGGAGCAGCCACCGGAATTTGATCTGATGGAGAAATTCAAGCAGCAGTTCCGGTCCAAGGGTTTTGAGTTTGATCTGAAGTGCAGGATAAAAGCGCAAAAGGCCGGACTGAGAATTGTCTGATTGGGCCAAATCCAGAATGGATTCACCTATTGGCTCCAGACCCCAAATGAGGAAAAAACCAGCGAAAGCCGTGATTATCCAGGGAAGCCAGCGTTTCATTGTTTGGGATAGATTACGAGTTGAACATCAGCTGATTTACCTGCCTTTCGAATGATCAGAACCGAATCGGGTTTGGTTCGCAGACTGGCCCGGATTTTATCGGCCAGTTCCGGACGGTACGCGGGAGTCCGGAAGGCATGTTCGGCCTGCAAAGGAAAGTAGTTGTTATCAAGGTACTCATTTGATGCCGACAAAGTTTGCCATCTGCCTGCTACTTTCATTTGTATATGAAATTTTTCTGATTCACCCGGCTGCCTGGAAATGCCGGCAAACATTCCATAGCGATGCAATGGAAACAGATCGGTGATCAGCAGAAACGGGATTCCGAAAATCAGAGCAAAGAGAATTATGAGGATGCGCATTACCAGATGAAAGGGACCAATCGGTTGGTTTTCTGTTGATATTCGGAATATTCAGGGAATCGTTTGGAGAGAAATGCTTCTTCCTCCACAATTTTAATGATAAAAACAGCAGCCAGAACCATCAGAGTTAGCAGTCTAGGCACAGAAAAAAACTGAATCACCAAAGTCCCAACGACTACGAGAACACCCGCATACATCGGGTGGCGAATGAATGAATAGATACCGTCCGTTATCAGTCTGCCTTTTGTTTTTGGCTCTGGAAAAACAGAAAAGCTGTGCCAACTGAGACCGAATAATCCGCTGATTGCCAGAAACAATCCTGACAACTCCCAGATTTGAAGATCGATCCGTATGGCTTTTAATGGTGCCGAATAATATATATAGAAAAGGCAGCCCAGTTGAATTGCCACCAATATCCACGACTTCAGACTAATTTTCTGTTTCATCCGATCAGGGTAGGTTTCCGGTATAATTTGAATTCAGGTCAGAAAGGTCAATATCCCGAAGATCCTCATCATCCATAGGCATAACATCATGACCCCATCTATTTGAATTTTCATTTGATTTTTTGTGAAATGTATAACGCAATCCAACCTCTACCAACAATCCACTTCGGACGTTGGCTGAATAAGCGTTTTGCTGATCACTGAGTTTTCCTTTCAAGGCATCTGATATCCA
>DAIOVD010000001.1:47121-76799 GCA_036759185.1 Catalimonadaceae bacterium
GGAAGGCAAAACCACCGAACTCTGCGAATTGCGGGCATCTCCGATGAGATTGGCTCCCATACTTGCCATCCAGAAACCTTTTTGGCCTGAGAAATAGCTGGCTGACAATCGGGTTTGGTTCTGAAATAAGCGGACCAGACTTTGAACTTTGCTCAACTGATGGTTCTGGTAGCTGAACTGATCGGAAAAGAACAAGGAAAATACTTTCGTTTTTTCATCTGATGTCCAAACCCTCTTGAAAACAGGAATATACGCTGAAAAATAGGCCGATTGATTTCCATAGGTACCGGTATCTTTCAACAGATTCCGGACAGGGCTGATGCGAATTCCTGTTTCCAATTGAAATTTTCCGGAACCTATTTGAGCAAACAGTCCGGAGGTAGAAAGCAGGCAGCACAAAAAAAGGAAGCCCGGCACAATTGGCCAGGCTTCTGTATAGGATGTAGAAAAATGGAAATTAAATTTTAACAAGACGGAAGCTTTCATTGGTGAATACCTCACCGTCTTCTTTTTTTACACGGTATGTAATGATGCCTTCCCGCTTGAGAAACAAAGGTTGAATGATCGACCCTGAGCACAGATAGTCTTCGCCGTCGTAAATCTTTACGAAGTCTCCGGTTTTCAGAATGGCAGAATCGTAAATGATTTTGTTTACAACGTCTGCCCGTTTCTGCATGAATTCGCCGATCTTTTTATCCATCTCGGCGATCAGCCTCAGTTTATCATCAGGGATTGAATGTGTCATCCTAAAATTTCAAGTGCCAAATACAATAATCTTGAACGTATTACCAAAAAAATTACGTGGCATTTTGGGGCAGTAACTATTTTGGTGTATCAGGCAGTGGCAAATGTGTGTTCTGAAATTGCCGTTCTAACCTCTGTTTCTACGATTCTATGCGCAAAAGTAAAATTTGAATCCATGTTTCCACACATGTTCTGCTTAATATTTTGAAAATTTCTTTCATCGCATGATTATGCCTGAGTTCTTTCCTTCATTTGCCTTTTTAAAACTCCAATGAAATTAAGCCCTGGCCAGCCAATCGGAATATTTGATTCCGGAATTGGAGGCCTTACTGTCGCTCAGCAACTGGCTCAGATGATGCCTTCTGAAGACATGATTTATTTCGGGGATACCGCCCATTTGCCGTATGGTGACAAATCAACTGCCGCCATTCAGGCCTATTCGGTAAAAATCTGCAACCTGCTTATCAGCCAGAATGTGAAAGCCATTTTGATAGCCTGCAATTCTGCATCTGCTGCTGCTTATGATCTGGTGAAAGAATATGTTGGCTCCAAGGCATTGGTTTACAATGTGATTGACCCTGTCGTTCAGCACGTATGTCAGCAATATCCGGGTAAGCGTATTGGTTTGATTGGAACCAAGCAGACCATTTTCTCCAATATTTTTAAAAAGAAAATTGATGAAGCAGGACAGGGAATTGAACTCCGGTCTCTCGCCACTCCGTTGCTTGCTCCCATGATCGAGGAAGGCTTTTTCAACAACCGGATTTCAGTTGGCGTAATTGAAGAATACCTGAGCAATCCCATTCTGGACGGAATCGATGCACTCATTCTGGGTTGTACGCACTATCCGCTTATCGCAAAAGAAATATCGGCTTTCTATAAGGACCGGGTGACTGTGATTGACTCTTCTGTAATTGTTGCCACCTATGTACAGCAGGCTTTGGAACATGCTGGCCTGATGAATTCTCCCCACGAGGTGACCAAAAAATTCTTTGTGTCAGACTTTACTCCGGCGTTCGAAAATTCGACCCAGATATTTTTCAAGGACAAAGTGAGTCTGGAACATTATCCGCTCTGGGATTAACTTTTCTACAGTTCTTCCGGATGCGACCGGATCCAGGCGGCCCTCTCTAACAGGGCCGTACGTTCTTCCAGCTTCATTTTCTCCCAGGTCCGGAACGTCATACCGATTCGGGGATTTTTCTGAAGGAGAGTTTGATGCCGATCGTGAAAATCCCAGTACAGACTATTAAAGGGACAGGATCTCGCCCCTGTTTTCAATGCCGGATTGTAGTGACAACCGGTACAGTAATTACTCATTTTGTGAATGTACCGGGCTGAGCTCACATAAGGCTTACTTGCGGTAAAGCCTCCGTCTGCGTACTGACTCATTCCTCGTGTATTGGTGATTTGCACCCATTCGACCGCATCCACATAGATCCCAAGATACCATTGGTCAACTTCATCCGGGTGTGCACCAAACAACAAAGCGAAATTACCAGTCACCATCAAACGCTGAATGTGATGGGCATATCCGGTGTCGAGAGACTGTGTAATGCAGGTGCGCATACACTTCATTTTTGTTTCACCTGTCCAGAACCAGGAAGGCAACGGAGAATCGTGGCTAAAGAAATTGAGCGTTGAAAACTCCGGCATTCTTGCCCAGTACACTCCCCGCATATATTCTCTCCAGCCAATGATCTGCCGGACAAATCCTTCAATCTGGGGCAAGGAAATTTCCTCTGGTCTGGCCTCAAATTCCGCAATCGCAGCCTGAACAACTTCCAGCGGACGGAGCATTTTCGTATTCAGACTAAACGACAAACGCGAATGAAACAGTGTGCCATGGCGGGTAACCATCGCATCTTCATATTGGCCAAAAAACGGAAGGAGCGTTTTGCAAAAGTGTTTCAGCATCTGCAGACTTTCTTCTCTGTTCAATGGCAGCCAGGAAATCTGATCCGGGAGATTCCCCATCGTTTTTATCTCCATTCGGTCCAGCATTCCGGCCACTTCAGATGCATCATGCCGGAAACCAAATGGCTCGGGAAGAGCGAGATGGGCCGGGACCGATTCTCTGTTCTCCGCATCATAATTCCATTGTCCACCAAGCGGTTGACCGTTGTCCATCAGGAGATTGCTTTTTTGACGGACAGTCCTATAAAATGTTTCCATCCGCCAGCTTTTCCGGTCACCAAAAAATGTGGACAGGTCCTTTCTCTCTGTTAGAAAATGGTATGACGATACCATCCGGAATGGAACTGTCGTTTTTTCGGACAAAGATTTCAGGAGTTCATCAAGCCGGTATTCATCGGGTTCCTGGAATTCAAATAGCGTTGGGTTTTCTTTGGAAAAAATGTGGAAGAGATTGCCTTCCATGAACTGCCTGTTTTCCGGATCGTCCAGTTTCAGATACTTCAGCCTGTGGCCATTTCCCTGAATTGTCTTTGCAAAATCCCGCATGGACAGTAAGAAACCTGCCACTTTCAGAATGTGGTGGGTAGTGTACTGTGCTTCCTCCCGGGATTCCATCATCAGGTACAAAACCTGATCGTCGACAGCTTCAAACCAGGGATGCTCCGGATTCAGCTGATCACCCAGGATAAGGCGGATGGTTCTAATCATGCAGGATTAACCTAGCAGCAGAATCTTTGTTTGAAAAGAGGATGATCAGAAGCAGAATGCGACAACAACTTCGCCGAAAAGCTGGTACTGGACTTCTGTTTTGCTGAGGAAAGATCCGACGTGGATTACGCCTTCGAGCTCTCCTCTTTTCTCTTTTTCAAATGGAGAAACCTTCAGATTTCCTTTGAATTCGGTGTCTTTGAGATTGTACAGTTTGTACATCGCCTCTTTGGCGCACCAGTAAATGCAGATTTTCTCGAGATCATTTCCGGTACTCTGAAGTTCTTTTTCGGAAAGAAACCGGGCGCTCACCCGCATCATTTTTTCCTGAATGTGCTCCATATCGATGCCACAAGGTTTTTCGGTATGAATGATGGCAGCAGCAAACTGTTCTGTATGAGAATACGAAATATGAAGTGGAGAATTATACAAAAAAGGTTTCCCGTTTTTGTTTTTGAAAATCCCCTGGTATTCGTAGTTGTACCGCTCGGTGAGTTCTTTCACAATCATGCGGCTGGCAATCGATTCCAGACGGATACGGGGATGCTGTATCGATTCGAAATGAACCTGATCTGTTTTACCAGGATTTAACTGATAAAACAGTTCCTCTTCCGACTCATCGATCTTCCAGATGCCCCAGCAGGACTCCGGATTAATTTCCTCAAAATGAACTAATGCCATCTTCCGGGTTTACAATCTGGGCCAAACATAAAAACTGGATTCCATTCCTGAATCACGAAATTGAAATTATTTCTGTCACAAGAGCTTTTCCATGATTTTGCTCGCGAAAACAAATTCTCTAAGTGCCTGACTTTTAGAATGAAGAATCGAATTTGAATCTCCCTCCCATTCTTTCAGACCTTCATGCAAAAACATCACATATTCTCCGATTCCCATCACCGAATTCATATCGTGGGTTACGACAATGGTTGTCATATTGAACTCATCCGTAATATCAGAAATGAGTTCATCAATTTTAATCGACGTCATCGGATCAAGTCCCGAGTTCGGTTCATCGCAAAACAGATACTTTGGATTCATCACAATGGCCCGGGCGATGCCCACCCGTTTCCGCATTCCACCACTGATTTCAGCCGGCATTTTATGAGCGGCAGGTGCCAGTCCAACCCTCTCAAGAGAATGCATCACCTGATCGTTTTTCTCTGCTTCCTGCATTCCATGCATGAGCATGTCGAGCGGAAACCGGACATTTTCAAAAACCGAAAGGGAATCAAACAAAGCAGAACCCTGAAACAGCATTCCCATTTCCCGGCGGATTTTCTTTACCTCGTTGATCGAAGATTTGAAGAGGGACCGTCCGTCGAACAACACATCACCTTCATCTGGCTGAATGAGGCCGACTATGCATTTCAGCAAAACCGACTTTCCGGTTCCCGATGCCCCGATGATCAGACTGTTGTTTCCGTTTTCAAACCGACCGGAAACACCCTTCAGTACAGCACGGTCACCAAACGTTTTCTTGATGTTGACAATCTCAATCATGCCGTCAGATCATTATTTTCGCCAGAATAAGGTCTGCAATCAAAATGCCGATGACCGAATTGGTTACGGCCTTTGTGCTTGCTTGTCCAATTTCAAGAGCACCACCGAATGTAAAATATCCTTTGTATGAAGAAATGGTCGAGATCAGGAAGGCAAACACAAAGGATTTGGTGAGTGCAAAAAACACATTGAAAGGACGGAACCCATTTCGGATTCCTGCCACAAAATCTGTAGGTGAGATAGCACCTGTAATTTCGCCAATCAGGTATCCGCCCATCAGTGACAGAAACGCAGCCAGAATGCAAAGTGCCGGAATCATGATGCAGGCAGCAATTATTTTTGGAAGAATGAGGTAGCTGGAGGAGTTGATCCCCATCACATCGATGGCGTCAATCTGCTCGGTAATCCGCATAGAACCAATTTCTCCCGCCAGATTGGACCCGACTTTCCCGGCCAGTACTACGCAGGTAAATGTTGGAGCTAGTTCCAGAAGTGTCATATCCCGGCAAATGGTACCGATCACCGACATAGGCACAAGTGGACTAACCAGATTATCAGCTGTTTGCAGGCAGGTTACCATTCCGATAAAGGTGGAAACGATGGCAACGATAACAAGCGAATTGGTCCCGATCTTCACCATCTCATCAAGAATAAGAGAAGGATAAACCCGGAAAGGTTCCCGGTTACGGACGGTACTGGACAGAAAGAGAAAGTACTTTCCCCAGTTTTGAATGATGTTCATTGACTGATTGAAAGGACAAAACTAATTTGAATTGCCTTATACAATGGCAACATATGGTAATGAAATTACGGCAAACAGATTTCCGACTCCTTTCAGGGCTTTTTGTCTGCTGATTTCTGGGTGGAAGAATAGGTTAAATCGGTATGAAACTCCGCTCCCTCCATATCTGCCGAAACTGTAAAAATCTTCACTTCCTTCGGGCTGTTGTCGTTCCAGTAAGGACCGTTGCAGGCATAAAATATGGCCCCGTCCGGACAAGCGATTTTAAATTTCTGCCCAGGTTTTGCCAGTTCAACAAATCCATAATTCCTATTATTTGGAGAGGATGGAAGACCAATCCTGACGTAAATGTAAGTCGGCTGTTTCATATCCGGGATGATGGTAAACTTCACCAGTTTCTCCCCTTTGCCTTTGTTTACAGGGAAGGCTATCACCTCGGGGTTGTGCATGATGTAATTGATTTCATCACGACTCAGAGAAAACGTCTGATCAACCGGAATATCAAGCCATTCCGGGATGGAAATGCGGACAGTATCAGCGGAGGTCCGCAGTTTCCGGTTGCTGATGTGGTTACCAAACACATCGACTTCTTCCATGCCCCATTGTCCGCGGGTAAATTTGTATTCCATTTCACCTTCCGGTTTACGGAGGGTGATGGTAAAAAGATTAGGCGCCACTTTTCTCAAAGCAAACTTCGGATCGCCCGGTACCCAGTGGTTGAAATTTCCAACAATATACAATGGATCGCCTGGCGGAGTGCCAACAGGTGTGCTCACATACATGGTGACCTGCCTTGCCTCAATTCCGGGATTCAGATCGATCCAGCCACCGACATCCAGATCGACTGTATCTTCTGTACCATACGAAAATTTCCTGTTTGGAATGCGGTCGCCATTGATGTCGGCTTCTTCTTTTTCCCATGTACCACGATTGAGCTTAAATTCAATTTCATGGTCTGATTTTGGTAGATCCAGGTAATAAAAACCACTCTCCTGAGCACGAACAAATCCATATTTTCGATCACCCGCGAGCCAGTCGTTGAAACTTCCCACCATGTAAACCACATCTTTGGATGGTGTTTCCTTTGGAAGCCGTTTAATTCGAAAAGTGACTTTATCACAATCGGTTGGCCCCTGGTCCTCCCAACTGAAAATCCTGTGGCGGATGGTATCGTCCTTAAAAAAATCAAACCAGTTGCGGCCAACAGTTGCCCTTCGGTCGCCGATGCTGTGGCCACAACCATCGCCTTCGACTGTTGTCCAGTCTCCTCTCGTAAATTTATAATTGATTTCTCCCCAACCGGTTGGAAATTCGAGATAATATTTTCCATTATCTGCTTTCCGGAAGAGAAAATTGCCATCCCCCGGATCCCATAAATTGAAATTACCAGACACAAAAAGTGGGGAACCCGCCGGGGTATTTTCCGGTAAATGCTCCACCTCGAGGGTCACCTTACTGCAGGAAAAAAAACAAAGACACACCAGCAGCGAACCCGCCAGTCGGAACATGGCAGGCAGCGAACGGGAGGTTTTTTCCTGAGATTTCTTCATTGTGTCGGTTTGTTCAATTATTGGCCAATCCAACTGAGAAAGGACTGAACCCGGGCTCTGGAAACAAGGATCTCATCATCCGGAGATGGATTCAGCATCAGCTTCAACCTGGAATTGAAATGCTTATGAATGTCCCCAATGCTGTCAACATGCGTAATGTAGCGCCGGTTGATCCGGAAAAATTTAGCCGGATCCAACTGACCTTCAAGCGTTTCAAGTGTATAGTTGATGATGTACTTTCGCTTGTCGTGGCTCACCATGTACACCACTTCGTCGTCTGCCTGAAAGTAGGCTATTTCCGTGTCGTTCAGAAACCGGATACGATCGCCAATGCTGGTCATAAACCGGGTTTTCCATGGCTGAGTTCCAGGCAACATAAGCTTCTTCAGCTTTTCAGGATCAAGGACGGCACTTCCTGGCACTGAACCGGTTTCCTTCAGCATACGGAATTTCTCCAGCGATTTTGCTACGTCATCCGGCTCAATGGGCTTCATCAGATAATCAATCCCGTTTGACTTAAAAGCCTGCATCGCATAGGCATCGTAAGCCGTCGTAAAAATGACGGGACACTTCACCTGAGTAAGGGAAAAAATTTCAAAACTCTGGCCGTCCGACAATTGGATGTCCATGAAAATGAGGTCGGGATCCTGTTCCGAAAGCAACTGAACGGCCGATTCAATTCCATCCGCCACACCTGTCACATTGCAATCGGGTGCTACTTTCTGCAAAATGCGCTTCAGCTCCTTTTGTGCGTGTGGTTCGTCTTCGACAATAAGTACATTCATGTCTTGCTAAAGATTTGATGATGAAGAAAGAAGGGGTATGTCAACGGAAAACAACTTTTCTGTTTTCACAATGTTGACTGGATTCTGGGTCAGAAAGGCATAGCGGTTTTTGATGTTTTCCAGTCCCGTTTTGGTGCTTGGCTCCGGGCTGATTTTCGGTTGAAGGTTGTTGCTCACTTCAAGACGATCTCCTTTGCCCTTAATCTTAATGCTGAGAGGTTTGGAGGCTGAAACGACATTGTGCTTCAAGGCATTTTCGATCAGCAACTGCAGTGTCATTGGCGGAAGACTGAGACTCTGGCATTCAGCAGGAATGTCGAGTTCAAACCGGATTCCGTCATCAAACCGGATTTTAACCAGATACAGATATGCTTCCATAAAATTGAGTTCTTCAGCAAGTGTGATTACTTCTTTGTCTCTGTTTTCCAGCACATAGCGGTACACTTTGGCCAGTTGCCGGATAAAACCGGAGGCCGTTTCCGGATCATTGTACACAAGAGAGGCAAGGGTATTCAAACTATTGAAAAGAAAATGCGGATTCACCTGATTCTTGAGACGGTCGAACCGGAACTCGAGGTTTTCCTGCTTAAATCGTGCGGCTTCCGTGGCAGATGATTTCCATTGCTGCATGAGGAAAATTCCAAGATCCACCAACACAACCAGAAGTGTAAAAAACGACACCACCAAAGAAATGATCACTTCGTCCTGCAGGCGGACAAACGTGGAAGTGCCGTGAAAGAGAGTATTAAAAAGTATGAGCAGGTTCCGGACAACAATGGTAAAAAACAGTGTAATCCCTACGTTTGACAACAACTGAGCCAACAGACGGCGCCCAATGTCTTCACTCCAGGGCATCCGCTCGTCCAGCTTCTGGTTGTACATCCGGATGGTACCGAGAATACAGGCAGCCAGTAACAAGGTGGTGAGGTGAATCTCGGGTTCAAAGCGCCAGGTGAACTTTTTATACACCAGTGCCAGCAATGAATTCACTACCAGAATACTCAACTCAGCGGCCAGAAAAACGGAGATCCAGGACCAGAACCGGATGAGGAACCGACCGGGAATTGAAACCGGATTCTGTGTGCGGAGGAGAGTAGACAATTTTTATTCTTAAGAATTCGATGGCAATATAAACAAGGAAGCCCTGATCATTGACCAGAGCTTCCGGAAAGGACTACTTCACAGTCACCGTTTTCGTGAAGCATTCGCCGTTTTTAGATACAGTTACTTTATACATACCCGGATCGAGTTCCCGCATGCTGAGATTCTGGCGGACCGAATCTTCCATGATGGTCTTCGAAAATAATACGTGATTTTCTGTGTCCAGAACCTGTAAAGTGACCGGTTGCTGATCGTCTTTCATTACAATCACACTGACACGGCCCGTGCTGTTCTGGAATACGTTAGACTGAAAAGTTGAAGTGGAGGAAGTGGAACAATTCTGAACCGGAGCTTTGGTTCCGGATTTGGCGACCTGATCGTCCGAAGCGAATGCAGCAGATGAACTGATGGCCAAAACAAAAAGAACTGAGAGGATGGATTGAGCGAGCGTTTTCATACGATTAGAATTTTATGTTGTGAGAACTTGTTTTTGTTTTTGATGATACAAAGGTGTGTGCTCACTTCTCGCCCGGAAAGGGATAAACCGGCAATTGCGGAATGGTTCTGGTGAAATGCAAAAGGCAGGGGGCAAAATGCAAAAGCCGGATCTGTGAGAATCCGGCTTCGTCAGAAAATGCAATTTTAAAGGACTATTCGGCCCAGTCTGCTATGAACAAATTGGTATCCCGGCCACCGCCATTGTTTCGGTTGCTGCTGAAAACAAGCTTTTTACCATCCGGAGAAAACATAGGAAATGCATTGAACATACTTTCCTGTGTGATGCGCTCTACTTGTGTGCCATCCGTGTTGACCATGTACAATTGAAAATCATATCCTCTCTGGCTGTGGTGATTGCTTGAGAAAATGATCTTTTTACCTGAAGGATGGTAAAACGGTGCCCAGTTGGCTTTCCCCAAATGGGTAACCTGAACCAGATCGCTTCCATCAATGTTGCAGGTGTAGATTTCCATATTGGTGGGTGCGACCAGATGTTCTTTCAGCAAATCTGTGTATTCCTTTTTTTCTACATCGGTTGAAGGACGGGAAGCCCGGAAAACCAGTTTCTTGCCATCCGGTGAAAAGAATGCTCCTCCATCATAGCCCAATCCGCTTGTGATTTGCTTCTGGTTTTTTCCGTCAATATCCATGATCCACAATTCAAGATCTCCGGACCTGTCTGAGGTGAACACAATTTTGTCTCCTTTGGGAGAAACTGTTGCTTCGGCGTCGTAACCGGGAGAATCAGTAAGTTGCTTTGTAATCGATCCATTCTGATCAGCCACGAAAATGTCAAACTCCGGGTATACAGCCCAAAGGTATTTTTTATCGCCTCTTGGTGCAGGTGGAGGCGGACAGTCATTGCCTGCTTTAAAAGTGGAGGCATACAAAATATGCATTCCATCAGGCATGTAATACGAACAAGTGGTACGCCCCATTCCATTGCTCAGCTTGTGTGGCTGATAGGCAGAATCTTCTTTATGAGCGAACAAACTGAGCCAGAAGATCTGATCGCATTTTAATCCCCATTTTGGGTTATTGGTTTGGAAAGATAGTTTCCTGCCATCTGGTGAAAAATAGGCTTCGGCATTATCGCCTCCAAATGTAATCTGCCGAAGGTTCTGAAGGTGAGTTTCGGCCGGTGTTGTTTTCTCCTGGGCCAGAAGAGGTGCAGCCCCAAAAAGGACAGTGAAAAGTAACGAAAAATGAGATTTCATAAAACCAGATTGAAGGGCAAATTTGGCTAATGTCTTTTCTGTTTTCTCTTTTTTTTCAACTTTGTGCCAGATACCAGAATGGAAGAATTCGATTACGCAGATTTTGTTTCCGAAGAAAAGGTAATTCCGGATGAGAAGTTGGGGAAATACAACCTGCCCTTCATCCTGTTTCCTGTCGTCTTCCTATTTATTTATGTCATTAATTTCGGCACCCACGATTTTCTTTTAGGAATAGATGAATTCTTTACTCTCCAGAATATCTTTCTGATTTTCTCCGCAGGATTTCTGGTTCATGAAATGTTGCATTTTTTATGCTGGCACGCTTTAACCCGTTTCCCGATCGAAGATTTCAGAATGGGTATGCGGTGGAATTCTTTCACACCGGTCATCGGATGCCAGCGACCGATGAAGACTGTCCCGTTCATGGCGGGTCTTATTTTTCCGTTTCTGGCTATGGGTGCCATTCCATTAGGACTTGCGTTTTATTTCAACAGCACATGGTTGCTGTTTGCTTCGGTTATTTTTATGGCCTGGGCATCTGCAGATATTCTCACTTTTATTCTGGTATGGAACACAGGCAAAGATGCTTTTGTGGAAATGCACCGGAAAAAACTGGGCTGCGTGGTATACAATCGGAAGGAAACCATTCTTCACCCTTCACTTCAATCGGAAGGATGATCACACTCCCTTTTCCTCTCATTCTGGCATCCGGTTCTCCAAGACGCAAAGAACTCCTGAGTATCTTTCAAATCCCATTTGAAATACTCGTTTCCGATGTGGATGAGTCTTTCGATGATTCGGTCCTTGCCATAGAATTACCTGCCATGTTATCGGAACGAAAGGCAACAGAAGTTCAAAAATTAAGGCCGGATGCCTTGATTCTTGCGGCTGATACTGTGGTCGATCTCAATGGCAAAATTCTCAACAAACCCATTGACAGACAGGAAGCTGAGTCGATGCTGAAAGACTTATCCGGACAGATTCATGCGGTGCATACCTCCTATTGCATTCTGAGTCCGGAAACCAAAATAACCCGGACCGACACCGCCCTGGTTCACTTCCGGGAATTGTCAGATCAGGAAATTCAGTGGTATCTGGATGAAGGCAAGCCTATGGATAAAGCCGGTGCTTATGGAATTCAGGAATGGATTGGTCTCATTGCCGTCGATAAACTGGACGGCTCCTATTTTACAGTAATGGGACTGCCTACTCATCTTTTGTGGCAGGACTTTATGGCCCTTAGAAAAAAATAGCCGGGCCCAAATCTGAGCCCGGCTGCACACAAAAACGATACACGATTATATAACGACACCTGAATTCTTTTCAATCCCTCCTGAGGAAGAATCTAGATGTTGCTTTTGAAAAGAAACGGGTTGCTCACTTCAGGCATCTTTTGGGGTTAATGCTTTTCAGCGGTAGAAAGTAAATACGGAAGTGAAAAGAAAGCGGATTCAATTGGCCTGAAAAAACCTGGAATTATTTTCCTTTTTTCTTTTCCTGTTCACTCCTGTCCTTCAGCATCTGATACAACTCATTGGCATACAACATTCTCAAATTTCTGAGATTGTATTGATATTCAGCATACGTGTTGCGGAATTTCCAGTAACGATCAGTGGAAGTTTTCACCAAAGAATCACTCCGGTGGATGTATCCCTGAAGTGTTTTCTGTACATGTGAGATTGAATCCATCCCTTCCATTTCCGAAATATCACCGGCTTTCATTTTTTCAACAAGGCGGTCCAGGTTCATTTCAGTGCGTTCCCAGTCACCAATCATGGGTTTATTCTTTACGAATTGTTCTTCAAAATAAGTTTTACCCAGTGCAAGTTCGTTCCGGATGGAATCATTGTACGCTACATACGATGGTGAAAAAACTTTATCAAGAACGGTATCGGCATTCACTTCTTCCAGAATGTTTCTTGCGTAGCGTTTATGGGCGAAAGAGCTGTCGCCAAGGGCTTTCATATTCCTCCGGAACATAATTCTCTCATCGCTCATTGCTTTAAACTTCGCCAGAAACTCCTTTTCCGAAACCTCTGTGTTGCAGGAAAACAACAGTTGAAACAAACAAATCAGCAACGCAAAGCGGGAAATCAATTTCATAGTATCCTGGTAAATGAAGGGCAAATTTCACCAAACCATTTGGATTGTTCTAATGGAAATCTTTGGGTAAAAAAAGGAATAGTTTCATATTTGAACCGGATTTGGCTTGCCGGTCCTCTTTCGTCAAAACTAAATTATTTTACATTGAACACGACCCTGAACTCCGAACCGAAGTTTCAGCTGCTGAAGCGTTACTTTGGTTTTGATCATTTCCGTCCTATGCAGGAGGAGGTGATCGACACACTTATCCAACGAAAAAATTGCCTGGTTCTCATGCCTACGGGTGGCGGCAAATCGGTTTGCTACCAGCTTCCGGCTATGCTTTTTGATGGAATCACGTTGGTTATTTCACCCCTCATTGCACTGATGAAAGACCAGGTGGAAAACCTGAGGGCCAATGGCATTCCGGCGGCATTCATCAATTCCAGTATCTCCAATCAGGAACAAAGCATCATCTGGAACCAATGTTGGAAAGGAGAACTGAAACTCCTTTATCTGGCACCGGAAAAGCTATTTTCGGTTGGAGTTCTCGATACAGTCCGTGCGTTACCAGTGTCATTGCTGGCCATCGATGAATCGCATTGTATCTCGAGCTGGGGCCATGATTTCCGTCCGGAATACAGGCAGCTAAGTCAGGTCCGATCGTATTTTCCGGATATTCCGGTGGTGGCGCTCACAGCAACAGCAGATAAGGTAACGAGAAAAGATATCCTTACTCAGCTGGGTATTCCGGAAGCAGAAGTATTCATTTCCAGTTTCGATCGTCCCAATCTTAGTCTGACGGTCTTACCCGGATTGGAGCGCCGCCAGCAGATTGCCCGTTTCCTTCAGACAAAACAAGGACAGTCGGGTATCATTTATTGTCTGAGCCGGAAAGGTACCGAAGATCTGTCCGCGTTTCTTGTGCGGGCTGGCTACAAAGCAAATTATTACCATGCCGGAATCGAAGCCGACCGGAGAGCGAGGGTTCAGGAATCGTTTATTCGGGATGAGATTCAGATCATTTGTGCCACCATCGCATTTGGAATGGGCATCGACAAAAGCAACATCCGGTGGGTGATTCATTTCAATCTGCCCAACAATCTGGAAAGCTATTACCAGGAAATTGGTCGTGCCGGCCGGGATGGCCTTCCTTCTGAAACCATCCTGTATTATGCATACGGCGATATTATGACCCGGCTGGATATGATTGAAAAATCAGAAGCCGATGAAGAACAGAAAGAGCTTCGACGGGCTAAACTCAACCGCCTGAAACAATATTCTGAAGCCCAGATTTGCAGGAGAAGAATCTTGCTGAGCTACTTCAACGAAGAAGTAAAGGAAGATTGTGGCAATTGTGATGTCTGTCTGCATCCCCGAAAACGGGTTGATGCAACGATCCTTGCACAAAAGGCACTGTCTGCCATTGCCCGAACCAGGGAAACTGTGAGTATGACTTCACTGGTGGATATTCTGAGAGGTCAACGCACTGCAGTAACCGTAAAAAACGGATTCACAGAGATCCCGACCTTCGGTGCCGGAAGAGACCTCCGAGCAGAAATGTGGATGGATTACATTATGCAGATGCTCAATTCTGGCGTAATGGATATCGCTTATGATGAAGGCCATGTCTTCAAGCTGAATCCATTGAGCTACCGGATTTTGAAAGAAGGGGAAAAAGTCCTTCTGGCAGAAGCGCAAACTTTCCGGGAACGACGAGACGAGATGATGGCAGCGGCACCGGTGAATCCAAAAGTGGAGGCGACAAAGCAAATGTTTGAGATGCTGCGGAAACTCAGAAAGGAGCTGGCAGACAAGGAGAACGTGGCTGCCTACATTATTTTTTCGGATGCGACTCTCAACAGTATGGTGGAAGAAAAACCAATCAGTCCGGCCGCCATGATGGAAGTGCAGGGAATGAGTCAAAGTAAGTGGTCGAAATACGGAAAGCATTTTCTGAAGGCCATTCAGGAATTTCTGAGGGACAAACAATCGGAAGGCACAAAACTGAACTCAGGAATTACCCAGCTCGTTTCATTTGAACTCTATCAGAAAGGAATGGGACTGGAAGAAATTGCAGAAAACCGGAAACTGAGTCCCGGAACCATTGCGGGACATTTGGTTCAGCTGGCAAAAAATGGAGAGGAAATCCGGTTTGAACTTTTGATGTCACCTGAAAAAATCAAAACCATCACAGATATGGCCAGAAAACTGGGTATCAATGTCGATGAGCAACCCAAAATTCAGCCTTTGGTAGAACAATTCGGAGACCGGTTTCAGAGTTGGGAACTACGCCTTGCTATGGGATCAGTCTGGGCACAAAGTGGAAAAGACGCTTAAATTCCCCACGGAATTCTGTTGAATACACTCGGTTATTCAAGCCATGATTTTCTCTGTTGAATCGTCCCATTGTTCCTGATTTCCAACATTTTTACGCTTTCAACACTGGCACATTGGCTTTCTACGAAATTCATTGCCACATTTGCACCAATAAGATGGAAAGAAAATTCAACTATCATCCGGAGGCTAAAAAGCAGTTTAGCTATGCCAATGAGCAGGAAAACGTAACGTTCAGAGAGTACGGCCGGAATATTCAGAATATGGCCCGTCATCTTCTCACCATTGAAGACCGGGAAAAAAGGGGCCGCATGGCCATCACACTTGTGGAGTTGATGAAGCAACTGAATCCGGTTGTTGGAGAACCCAACGATTATTACCAGAAATTATGGGATCATCTTCATGTGATGACCGAAATGAAACTGGATGTGGAGACCCCATTCCCCAAACCAGACACCGAAGTGCTGGTTAAAAAACCCAGAACGGTTCCATACCGTGTGGGAGATGCCAGGTTTAAACACTATGGTCGTACTCTGGAACTGATGGTTGCCCAGGCAATCGAATTACCTACAGAGGAAGAAAGAGAAAATGCCTCCATTTATCTCTGCCGTCTCATGAAAATGTTTGTGCTGAGTCACAGCAAAGACATGGTGGAAGATACAGTTGTGATAGAGAATCTGAAAAAACTATCCAACGGCAAACTGATCCTGGATGCAGAAAAAGTTTCCAGCCAGAACCTGTTGAGCATCAACCCAAAAGACATTCTGCAGGCGCCATTCTCAAACAACCAACGTCAATCAGGCGGTGGTCAGAGAAACAACCGCAACCAGCGGCATCATCAGCATAAGAGAAGGAGGTAATTTCACATATGACAACATTCCGGATAAAAGGAGGCACCAGGCTCTCCGGATCCATTGAACCGCAGGGTGCAAAAAACGAAGCCCTGCAAATCATCTGCTGCGTTTTACTCACAGCCGAACCCGTCACCATCACCAATATTCCAGACATACGGGATGTGAACAAACTAATCGAATTGTTGAATTCGATGGGTGTGAAAGTGACAAGAAACGGCCCCGGCTCAGTGACGTTTCAGGCAGATTCTGTAAACTTAGATTATCTTCAAACCACTGAATTCCAGGATAAAGCTTCGGCTTTACGGGGATCAGTGATGATCGTAGGTCCTTTGCTTGCCCGCTTTGGAACAGCACGAATTCCAAAACCAGGTGGCGATAAAATCGGCCGAAGAAGACTGGATACCCACTTTATCGGACTTGAAAAACTGGGTGCAACATTTGACTATGATCCGGAGACTCAGTTCTACCAGGTTACCGGAAAATCGCTCAAAGGCTGTTATCACCTGCTGGACGAGCCGTCTGTAACCGGAACTGCCAATATTCTGATGGCATCGGTTCTGGCAGAAGGCACCACTACGTTGTACAACACAGCCTGTGAACCTTACCTTCAGCAGCTATCGGCTATGCTCATCCGTATGGGGGCAAAGATTGAGGGACACGGTTCCAACCTTCTTAAAGTAACGGGTGTAAAAGAACTATCCGGAACCGATCACCGGATGCTTCCGGATATGATTGAAATCGGCTCTTTCATTGGAATGGCGGCCATTACCAATTCCGACATCACCATTACCAATTGCCGAATTGATATGCTTGGACAAATTCCGGATGTATTCCGGAAACTGGGCATTCAGATGGAAATTCAGGGTGACAACATCAGGGTCTTTGGAAATGAACGATATGAGATCAATTCCTTCATCGATGGTTCCACACTCACAGTTGCTGACGGACCCTGGCCAGGATTCACACCGGATCTTCTAAGCATTGTGCTGGTAACTGCCACACAGGCAAAAGGGACGGTACTTGTTCATCAGAAAATGTTTGAAAGTCGTTTATTCTTTGTGGATAAACTGATCGATATGGGTGCACAGATTATTCTTTGTGACCCGCACAGAGCTACTGTCATCGGCCTTGATCGCCAGATTCCACTGAAAGGAATCCGGATGACCAGCCCGGATATCCGTGCAGGGGTGTCATTGCTTCTGGCAGCCATGAGTGCAGAAGGCACAAGTCTGATTGACAATGTCGAGCAAATTGACCGTGGTTATCAGAATATTGACAAACGTCTGAATGCGCTGGGTGCGAAAATTGAAAGACTCTGATTTTCAGAAATCATTCCAAAAGCCCTTCCTGATCCGAAGGGCTTTTTTTTGCTCTTTCTAAAAACTCAATCCCAGACAAATACCCAATTTGACAGAAAACATTGAATATCGACATGGTTTACTTTATATTTTAAATTTAAAATATAACTTTTTAAATTTTAATTTGGATATTTTAAATTTACTCTTTTATATTTGATCCGTCCTTCACCACCACAACTCTAAACCTTATATGAACCATGATAACGACAGTATTAATTGTAGAAGATGAACTTCTTCTTGCACTCGCACTCCGTTGCACACTTGCCTCACTTGGACTGAAAGTTCTGGGTACCGCCAAAAGCTTCGACGAAGCCATCGCCAAAACAAATGACCTCCATCCCGACCTGATCGTGATGGACATTCATCTGGAAGGCGACCGCAATGGTGTAGAAGCAGCCGAATCCATCCGGCACTTTTCACACACACCCATTGTGTTCCAAAGCTCAACGACCGAAACCGAATGGATTGAAAAAGCCCGTCGGATGCCGGATTCTGTATTCATGTCCAAGACAACCTCCCAATCTGACTGGAACAGTGCACTGGGAACATTCCGAATCGGAAATATGGGAATGGTGGCCTAAGGGTGCCTGACCCAAATGCCTTTAGGAATAATCTCTGTTTCGATAAACTGACCAAACTCAACAGGTTCACCATCAATGTGACCTTTGAGTGATATGTCTGAATCGATTCTGAGCCTTTTAAAACCAAGGGAGTCAAAATACTGGCTACCCTCCAGATTACCTGTCATCAACCGAAAAAATATGGTAATCGAACTCCAGACTGGAAATGGTCTGATTCGGATTAACTGTAGAAGGCCATCATCAACCTGGGATCCAGGAGAAATGATGGCTCCGTTTCCATATTCAGACCCATTGGCCATAGTCAATGTAAAAACAGTAGATGATAACCGGGTACCGTCAGCCAAACCCGTCACCTTGATGGGTTTGAATTGAAAAAAGGTTTCCGCTGAAGACAGAATGTATTGCAAAAAACCTCTTTTTGTTTTCCCTGCAAACCGATGAGACACCACTCCTTCAAAACCAATGCCAGATGCAAGGAAAAACTTCCTGCCGTTTACAAGGCCAACATCCATTTGCTGGCTGGTTCCAAGAAGCATCTGGGTAAAGGCAGTAACCGGATCAAGCGATATTTTCAAATGACGGGCCAGTCCGTTTCCGGATCCGAGAGGCACAATACCCAAAGCAGTCTGGCTGCCAGTCAATCCGCAGGCAACTTCGTTCATTGTTCCATCGCCACCAGCTGCGATGCAGATATCAAATCCGTTCTCTGCACATTGCTTCGCCAGAATCGTGGCATGACCGGCATGCTGAGTAGGGAAAATCCGAAACTCATCCAGTGGTAAGAGCTCTGAAGCCTTCTTCCCGAATGCCTGAATAAGAGCATCTTTTGAACGAATTGTTCCTGCTTTTGGGTTGATTACCAGCGCAATTTTCATGTGGCGAAAATAAAAAAGCCACGCGATTGGCGTGGCTTTCATATGTCTGTTTTGTTGATTATCCCGATACCAGGGCTTCGGCACCACCCACAATCTCAAGGATTTCAGTGGTGATTGCAGCCTGACGGGTACGGTTGTACATCAGTTTCAGTTCTTTCAGAAGTTCACCTGCGTTTTCGGTTGCCTTATCCATTGTGGTCATCCGGGCACCGTGTTCAGAAGCATTGCTGTCAAGGACAGCTTTATACAACTGCATACCGAGAGCTTTCGGAATCAATTCAGTTAGGATACTTTCCTGATCCGGCTCGTAGATATAGTCCACACTGGCAGCTGCCGCACCTGTTGTTGTGGAAGTGAAAGGCAGAAACTGCTCTTCCCGAACAATCTGGGTGGCCACATTCTTAAATTCGTTGTACACCACCACCACTTTGTCGTATGATTTCTCCTGAAACGCCTTCATGATGTATTGGGCAGCAGCCTGCACAGATTCAAATTTCAGGTTGGAGAAAATCTGGTGGAAATCACCATTGACACGTGGAAGCTTTTTGCCCAGAAAATCGTTTCCTTTTTTACCAATGGTAAGAACTGAAACCTCTTTACCGGCGTACACTTCATGATAAAGATGGGTTACCGCTTTGATGATGTTGGTGTTGAAGGCACCACACAATCCACGGTCAGAAGTAACGGCCACCAACAGGATTCTGTTTGGTTCACGAACTTCCATAAACGGACTTTCAAAATCTGTGCCTGCTGCAGAAGATAAGTTCTGAAGCAACGCACTTAATTTCTGGCTGTAAGGCCTCATCTGTGTAATGGCGTCCTGCGCCTTTCTCAACTTGGCAGCCGCCACCATTTTCATGGCTTTGGTGATCTGCTGTGTTGAGTTTACAGACTGTATCCGAACCCTAACTTCCTTTAAATTGGCCATCGGTCAGCTATCGTTTACTGAAGAATCGTGTTGTTAAATCGTATGAACAGAAGCTATTTCTTTGGCAATTTTCTTCAGAACATCGGTTTGTTCTGCATCCAGTTTGCCTTTCCGTAAGCCTTCCAGAGTTTCCTTGTGACCAGCTACCAGTGTAGCAAGGAAGTCTTTTTCAAATTCCTTCATTTTGTTCACCGGCACATTGTCAACCAGACCTGTTGTACAGGCGTAAATGATGGCAACCTGCTGCTCAACCGGAACCGGTGAGTACTGGGCCTGCTTCAACATTTCCTGGTTACGACGACCACGCTCGATTGTCAATTTAGTTGATGCATCCAGATCGGAACCGAATTTCGCAAATGCTTCCAGTTCGCGGAACTGAGCCTGATCCAGTTTCAATGTACCCGCTACCTTCTTCATGGATTTGATCTGAGCATTACCTCCTACACGTGATACCGAAATACCAACGTTGATCGCAGGACGGATACCCGAGTTGAAGAGGTTGGTTTCGAGGAAGATCTGACCATCAGTAATCGAAATTACGTTGGTTGGAATGTAGGCTGAAACGTCACCCGCCTGTGTTTCAATGATTGGAAGGGCAGTCAATGAACCACCACCCTTCACTAAAGGACGGATTGATTCCGGAAGATCGTTCATTGCCTGAGCGATGGAATCTGATGCGTTGATTTTGGCCGCTCTTTCAAGCAGACGACTGTGAAGATAGAAAACGTCTCCAGGAAATGCTTCACGGCCCGGAGGACGACGAAGAAGCAGAGACACCTCACGGTACGCAACCGCTTGTTTCGACAAATCGTCATACACAACCAAAGCTGGCTTACCGGTATCCCGGAAAAACTCACCGATGGCAGCACCCGTAAATGGGGCAAAGAACTGCATTGGAGCAGGATCGGCCGCACTTGCCGCTACAATTACTGTATACGGAAGGGCACCTCCTTTTTCAAGGGCGTTTACCACCTGTGCAACCGTAGACGCTTTCTGTCCGATGGCTACATAAATGCAATAAACGGGTTCTCCTTTTTCGTAAAATTCTTTCTGATTGATGATGGTATCGATCGCAACCGCAGTTTTACCAGTCTGGCGGTCACCAATGATCAACTCACGCTGACCACGTCCTACCGGAATCATCGCATCAATTGCTTTGATTCCTGACTGCAAAGGTTCGGTTACCGGCTGACGATAAATTACCCCTGGAGCTTTTCTCTCCAGTGGCATCTCATACAGATCGCCTTCGAGTTTTCCTTTACCGTCGATCGGATGGCCAAGACCATTCAATACACGTCCGCACAATCCGTGACCGGTTTGAACAGAGGCGATTTTGCGGGTTCTTTTAACAGTATCCCCCTCTTTTACAAGAGACGAATCGCCAAAAAGTACCGCTCCGACGTTGTCTTCTTCGAGATTCAGTACCAGTCCGGTCAATCCGTTTGGAAAGGTGAGCAACTCACCTGACTGGGCTTTGGTTAAACCATAAATACGAGCTACACCGTCCCCTACCTGAAGAACGGTTCCAGTCTCTTCAAGTTCGGCTTCTGACTTGGCGTTGGCCAGTTGCTCTCTCAAGATTGCGGATATTTCATCCGGTCTGATATCTGCCATATAGGTATTCTTTGAAAATTCGTTTAAATGAGATCAATTTTGGGAATGTAGCTGGTATCCAGCAATTGTTCCCTGAGTTTTGTGAGTTTTGTCTGAACAGACTCATCAAACTGTACGTCGCTCACTGTGAGGACATATCCACCAATGAGAGATGGATCCACTTTTTCAGTGATGGAAACTTTGCCGCCAGCCATTTGCTCGGCTTTGGCAATCAGAGAAGTACGCAATGAATCGGTTAGTGGTGCAGCCGAAACAAGCTTTCCTTCTTTAATTCCTTTCTGTCTTTTGTCTTCGTGAATAAAAGCTGAGGCGATTTCAGTCAGTTCCTTTTCTCTTCCTTTTGAAACCACCAGTTTGAAAAACAAAGATGTGGTTTTCTGAAAACGGGAAGTGAAGATCGCATCCAGTATGGCCTGCTTCTTGGCTCCCGGAATAATCGGACTGCTGATCACCGATTGCAATTCACGGTTATCCGAAACAACAGACTGGTAATATTGAATATCAGCCAGAACGGCTTCTACCGTACCATTTTCTTTCGCAAGCTGGTAGAGAGATTTTGCGTATCGGTCTGCTGCTTTTGAATTTGCCATGTTACAATTACCGGTTAGTTATTGGAAGTATTGGACAATAATTCAGCCACCAGTTGCTGCTGAGAAGCATCAGTTGAAAGGTTGCGTCTGATTACTTTCTCTGCAATATTGAGAGACGTAGAAGCAAGGTAGTTTTTCAGTTCTGCGATAGCGGCATCTTTGCTGATTTGAATTTCGGCACGAGCTGATTCAATCATCCGGTTAGACTCCTGATTGGCCCTTTCTTTGGCCTCCTGAATAAGAGTGGATGCCATTTTTTGTGCTTCATCCAGCATTTTGTCACGCTCTTTGCGGGCTTCCAGAATCAATTTCTGGTTGTCAGCTGTTAAGCTGGCCATTTCTTCTCTGGCTTTTTTGGCTTCCGATAAAGCGGTTTCGATGCTTTCTTCTCTTTCTTTCAATCCGGAAATAATGGGTTTCCAGGCAAACTTAGAAAGCACAAGGAGGACTGTCAGGAAGGTAAGAACCTGCCAGAATAAGAGTCCAAAGTCGGGGGTTACTAATTCCATTTTTTCAGTTTGGATGAGTTTGGTAAAAGTTGCCCCGGCTCATAGAACCGGGGCAAACGATTATTTGTTCATGATCAGGAAGCAGATTACAGCTGCGAACAGAGCCACACCTTCAATCAAGGCAGCGGCTACGATCATGGCACCCTGGATTTTTCCGGAAGCCTCAGGCTGACGGGCAATGCCTTCTACAGCAGAACCACCGATTTTACCGATACCAAGTCCTGCACCTAACGTAACAAGACCAGCACCGATACCTGCGCCCATAACGTCGAAACGGGCTACTTCCATTAACAAAGCGAAAATTGTGCTAAGCATGATTATATAGTTAAAACTGAAATTGAAAAAAAATCTTAATGGTGATCGTCATGATGTTCGTGCTCTGCCACTGCCTGACCGAAGTACATCGCAGAAAGCAAGGTAAAAACATAGGCCTGCAGGATCGCTACGAAAAGCTCCAGCAAACTCATAACGGTTGAAAACAAGGTAGAAGCAAACCCAACCACCACACTTTCAAAAATGAAGGTGAGGCCAAGAAGGCTCAGGATGATAACGTGACCTGCTGTGATGTTCGCAAAAAGTCGGACCATCAGTGAAAACGGCTTGGAAAGAATCCCCACCAGTTCCACCGGAAGCATAATCGGACGGAGCCACATCGGAATTCCGGGAGTCCACAAAATGTGCATCCAGTAATCTTTATTGGCTGAAAAATTCGTGATGATCAAGGTAAAAACGGCCAGACTGAACGTCACCGCTATGTTTCCTGTCAGGTTGGCTCCTCCCGGGACAAGTCCCAACAGATTATTAAACCAAATGAAAAAGAAAACCGTCAATAAATACGGAAGGAACTTTTCAGATTTTTTACCAATGTTCGGAACAGCAATTTCGTCCCGGATGAAAACGATGATTGGTTCAAAGAACGACTGAATGCCGGACGGAGCTGCTCCTTTTCTTTTCTTATAACCGGAGGCAACTGAGAAGAAAACCAGAAACAATATGGCGACACTCAGAAAGAGAGAAGCGATGTTTTTGGTAATGGAAATATTGTAGACTTTGACAGCACCCGGATTGGCATGACCATGGGCTGAAGGCATAAATCCAAACATTTCCCGGTTCGGATCTGTTGATACGATTTTACCATGATGGTCTGTTGTATAGCCAGCATACTGAACCATATCATGGCTGCCATGCGGTGTTTTCAGGTTAGAAAACGAGAACATTTCCAGGCCACGATCTGCCGAATACAGAATCACAGGAAGATTAATACTCAGATCGGTGTGGCCAATGGTAGCGAAGTGCCACTCATGTGCATCTCCAATGTGATGAAAAATCATCGTGGAGATATCGAATTTATTTTCTGTATGCTCGGCATCTTCCGATGCTTTTGCTGCAAAACCAAGACTAACCGTCAAAAATAAAAAAATCTGTAAAAACTTGGTTCTGAATTTGTTACTCATCATTCGGACTGGTTTTCTCTCGAATCGGGCCGCAATATAGAGAGAAACCTTCTGATTTCCAGAAATTCAAAAATCAAATACAAAATAACAAAGACGAGCGCCCCTTCATTCTGCGGACCGAAGTGCTTCAGTAAATACACGAGCAGAAGGGTAAGCGCTGCCAGCATTTTTACCACCATCGATAAAATAAAGATCATCAGAGGTGGCTGGTCAATCACTTTTAAAAACCACAAAGACAAAAAATAGGACACGATAAAAATCAAGGCAAGACCCGGCACAAAAAACTGCTGGGCCACTTCACCATAAACCTGGGTCGACGGATTCGTTTTCAGAAAACTGGAAATTCCAAATAAGATGAGCGATAAGGCCAGTAAGTTTCGCATTGCTCGAACAGTTGGTTAAAAGGGCGGTACCTGATTATGGAGAATTGGTATTAATGGGCCGGACATGAAAAAGCCCCGACTGGTATCAGGGCTTCTCCGGTTGGATGATGGTATATTAAATGTCAATACGGGCGTACTTGGCATTTTTCTCAATGAATTCCCGTCTTGGGGCAACCTCATCGCCCATCAGCATAGAAAACAAATGGTCTGCTTCTGCTGCGGATTCGATGGTTACGATTTTCAGTGTTCTCTTATCCGGATTCATTGTAGTTTCCCACAACTGCTCAGGATTCATCTCACCAAGACCTTTGTATCGCTGTATGTTCACCGAATCTTCTTTCCCGTCTTTGGCAATTTCCTTTACGGCCCTTTCTCTTTGTTCTTCTGTCCAGCAGTAACGCTCTTCTTTCCCCTTTTTCACCAGGTACAAAGGCGGCTGGGCAATGTAGACATAACCGTTGTCGATCAGGTCTTTCATATAACGAAAGAAGAAGGTCAGAATCAGTGTACGGATGTGACTTCCATCGACGTCGGCATCGGTCATGATGATCACTTTATGGTACCGAAGCTTCACCATGTTTAGTGCCTTTTCGTCTTCGGGTGTTCCAAACGTAACTCCCAAAGCGGTGATCATGTTCCGGATTTCTTCGTTGTCGTAAATCTTGTGTTCCTGTGCTTTTTCCACATTCAGGATTTTACCCCGTAGAGGAAGGATCGCCTGAAATGCACGGTTCCGACCTTGTTTGGCCGATCCACCTGCGGAGTCCCCTTCGACCAGATACAGTTCACATGCTTCCGGATCATTATCCGAACAGTCAGCCAGTTTACCTGGCAGTCCTGAACCTGACAGAACGTTCTTTCTTTGCACCATTTCCCTTGCTTTCCGGGCAGCAATACGGGCTTTCGCTGCGAGGATAACTTTGGAAACAATGGTTTTGGCTTCTCTTGGATGTTCTTCCAGATAGGTTGATAGAATATCGGCCACGCAAGTTTCGACGGCACCCATTACATCACTGTTGCCCAGTTTTGTTTTGGTCTGGCCTTCGAACTGAGGCTCCTGCACTTTCACCGAAATAACGGCGGTCAATCCTTCCCGGAAATCATCCCCGGAAATCTCGATTTTTTCTTTATCCAGAATGCCGGATTTATCGGCATAGTTTTTCAGAGTTCTGGTCAACGCCCTTCTGAAACCGGAAACGTGTGTTCCGCCTTCGATGGTATTAATGTTGTTGACATAAGAGAACACGTTTTCATTGTAGCTGTTGTTGTAGGTCATCGCTACTTCAACCGGAATACCGCCCTTGTCGCCTTCCATATAAATAGGCTCCGGTAACAATTGCTCCCGGCTGGAATCGAGGTAAGCCACAAATTCCGCCAGTCCACCTTCTGAATGAAATTCTTCTGTTACTGAATTGCCATCGGCATCCAGCTCCCGGAGATCGGTCAGGTGAATGCGGATCCCTCTGTTGAGGTACGACAATTCACGCATCCGGTTGGCTACGGTTTCGTACTTATATTCGTGAACAGTGAAAATGGTATCGTCCGGAAGGAACTTTACTGTGGTACCGGTCCGGGTACTTTCACCAACTACCTTAACAGGATAAAGGGGAGCACCTTTTGAATATTCCTGTTTGAACATTTTACCATCCCGCTCCACGGTTACTTCAAGGTGAGAGCTCAATGCATTTACGCAGGAAACCCCAACGCCGTGCAAACCACCGGAAACCTTGTACGTGTCTTTGTCAAATTTACCACCGGCGTGAAGAACCGTCATTACCACTTCCAGGGCAGAGCGGCCTTCTTTGGTGTGCATTCCGGTTGGAATTCCCCTGCCGTTATCCGATACGGTTACCGAATTATCGGTATTGATGTGCACAATGATGTCGGTGCAATACCCCGCCATTGCTTCATCAATCGAGTTATCCACTACCTCCCAGATGAGGTGATGCAGCCCTTTGAATCCGATATCACCGATATACATTGCCGGACGTTTCCGAACGGCTTCCAGGCCTTCGAGTACCTGGATATTATCTGCCGAATAATTGTCTCTTAATTCTGCCACGTTTGCGTTTGTCTCAAAAATATTTTTGGGAAGGCAAAAGTACAATAAACTGCGATAGCAATTTCTTCTCTTTTACCTTCCGGAATCAGAATCGTTAATGGTTGATCCAGGTGAGGGAAATCTCGGGGAAAAAGCGGATCAGAATGCCGTCGTCCAGCACATACCGGAAAGCGAACATAAACAATACGAGTGCTATCACATAACCCCATTTCACAGAAATACCCTTTTCAAATTTGAAGATTGACACTTCATAAAAGAATCGCTGAGCGATGTAAACGGGCACCACAGAGGTAAACATCATCAGAAAAATCAAGGCCTCATTGTACGTAATACGGGGAGTTTTGAGCGCAATAAGGGTAAGGCTTCCAACAAACCATGGAATGAACACAACGGCTGTGATGAAACGATTCCGTTTGTGATTGACCAGAATGGATTGAGAAATGGCCATCTGAAGGAAGAATTTCACTGAAAGAAATCCAACCAGGAACATGCAAATAATGGCCCCAATGGCGATAAAATACTCGATCTCGACCGGAATGGCCGCCCAGTTCGATGCATGACGAAAGCCTGAGCGTGAAATCACTCCTGAAACATAAGCACCAAAAAACAAATTAAAACCATGGTGATATCCCCACAGAAAAAACAGACGCATCCAGTTTTTGGTCTTCCGGAAAACAAAAAACAACCGAAGACTGAGAATCCCGATAAAGGCACAGACAACAGGGCCTGAGGCAAATGTAAAAATCACATTGGGCTGATTCCACCACCAAAGCGGAATATTGAATGTGGTTTTCCAGTAGTGAATTTCTGTCGGGATCTGGAATGAGGCAGCAATACAGGCCGTCACTGTCATGTAGGCAAGATTGTACACCAGATAGCACCCCACAAACATGCAGTAGGAGTAAATGGATAACATGACCAGTTTGGAATTGTCTGTTTGCTGAACGGCTAATTCAGGGGTATGTTGCTTCACGTTATTTGGAATGGTATGAAAGAGGTAATTGGAGATTCAAATACAAAGAGGCTGCAAAATTAATGGGATAATATGTTCTCCCGCAACTTTCCGTATTTCCGGGTGCCCCAGATGCAAACCAATTCTGTCTGAACGCCGCAGGTATCCAACAAAGTGAAAGCATGGTTTTCTTCTTTGATTGTGCTTGCTATTAACCTTTTGCAAAGCTCCATTCCATTCTAAATAGTCTTTGATCAGGACATTTACGCCATTCCGGCACGAGGTCAATTGTCCACCAATTGTCGGGCTCTGCAAACCAATTATTCGATGGAAATCCTTTTCCCTTCTTCAAAAATTCTTTTTCCGGCGCAGCCAACAAACCAATATTCTCCCTGGAAAATGGAGTACGCATCGACCATCCGAGCTGAATAATTGATTGTTCCGGATTCCTTCCCTCAGGTGAAGCCGTTGCCGGAAACCGAATCGGTGGCATATTTGCACATTCCATCGTTTCAGACTTTCCATGAAAACCATTAAAGGTCCCGCTATTTTTCTGGCTCAGTTTATGGGCGACGAAAGCCCCTTCCACAACCTGGACTCGGCCTGCCACTACATGGCCTCCCTTGGGTACAAAGGGGTGCAGATTCCAAGCTGGGACAGTCGCTGTGTGGATCTGAAAAAACTTGCCACCAGCCGGGATTATGCCGATGAAATTTTGGGCACCGTCCGTTCACATGGACTCGAGATCACCGAACTGTCGACCCATTTGCAGGGACAGTTATTGGCGGTACACCCGGCCTACGATGCGCAGTTTGATGGATTTGCTCCGGCTGAAGTGCATGGAAATCCCAAAGCCCGGCAACAATGGGCCGAAGAGCAGGTGCGGCTTGCAATTCAGGCCAGCCGGAATCTGGGTATTGACCGGCATGCTACTTTTTCCGGTTCCCTGCTCTGGCCCTATCTTTACCCCTGGCCCCAACGGCCCGAAGGACTGATCGATACCGGCTTTCAGGAACTGGCCCAGCGGTGGACTCCCCTGCTCAACGTGGCCGATGAATTCGGAGTGGACCTTTGCTACGAATTGCATCCGGGCGAAGACCTTCATGACGGAGTCACATTCGAGCGTTTTTTGGCACTCACCGGCCATCATTCCCGGGCCAATATTCTATACGACCCCTCCCATTTTGTGTTGCAATGTCTTGATTACGTGTCCTTCATCGAGCACTACCACGAACGCATCCGGATGTTTCATGTGAAGGATGCCGAATTCAACCCCAACGGAAAGGCGGGCGTCTACGGCAGTTTTTCTTCCTGGGTGGACCGGCCGGGACGATTCCGGAGTCTGGGCGACGGGCAGATCAATTTTAAACGGATCTTCTCTTTGCTTTCGCAGTACGATTTCGATGGCTGGGCCGTGGTGGAATGGGAATGCGCCCTCAAAGATCCGGAACAGGGAGCACGGGAAGGAGCCGCGTTTGTGAAGGACCACATCATAGAAGTGACCCGCAAAGCCTTCGACGATTTTGCCGGCCAGACCGACCCGCAGCAGGACCAGAAAAACAAAAACCTGCTTGGGATTTGATGATCATCCCTTTTCTTTGAACGATTCCATAACTGACACATCCAAACTATGAATCTTTACGCCAGTCTCGCTCTGTTTTCACTGCTGCTGCTTCCCGGAAAAGAGGAGCCCAACAAACTGACCGCCAAAGAAAAAAAAGAGGGCTGGCAGCTGCTCTTCGATGGATCGACGACCAAAGGATGGCACCTTTTTCAGAAACCGGGCGTGATGAAACCCCAGTGGAAAGTGGAAGACGGAACCCTGATGCTCTCCGAACGAGGCGGTGGTGATATTGTGACCGACGAGACCTGGGATAACTTTGAATTCAGTGTGGACTGGAAGATTTCGGAGAAAGGAAACAGTGGTATTTTCTTCCTGGTTTCCGAAGATTCCACCTACGATGCTGTCTGGAAAACCGGACCGGAAATGCAGATTCTGGACGATGAAGGGCACCCCGATGGAAAAACGATGAGTCACCGGGCCGGAGCCAATTACGACCTGGAAGAATCGAAACACCCGCTCGACAAAAAGCCCGGCGAATGGAACACCGCTGTATTAAAAGTGAAAGATGGACACGTGACCTACACCCTGAACGGACATCTCACCGCCGAATATACCATCGGCAGCCCGGAATGGGAAGCGCAGTACCAGAAAAGCAAATTCAAAACCCTGCCCCAGTATGGCCGCATTAAGAAAGGCCACATCGCCCTCCAGGACCACGGCGACAAGGTTTGGTTTCGGAATGTGAAGATCCGGAAAATTTAGGTTAGTGG
>DAIOVD010000001.1:76899-81126 GCA_036759185.1 Catalimonadaceae bacterium
TCCTTCAAAATCTTTCCGCTCCAGACACGCTTTCCATCTTCGGCTTTCCAGATGTAAAGACCAGTTGGCAATTGCCAGACCGGAATGGCATCGTTGGGGTTAATGATGTATTCTTTTAGTAAATGCCCCTGAAGATTGTAGATGCCAAGCTTTGTTCGGCCTTTGATGCCCTGAAGATAAAAAAAGTTTTGGGCAGGATTGGGATAAGCCAGCAACTCCGGAAATTTTCCGGACGGGTTTTCTAAAGGAGGTTTCGTGGATAGTGGATTCACTGGGTAGCCGACATTGGATACTTTGATGAAATACATGTCGTCGCGGTTGGCGGTTAGATTTTTCTTATATCCAGCCAAAACAGCAGAACCAAGACCGTCATACGCAATACATGCAACTCCTATAGACGAGGATATAAAATCAGAAAGTAAAATTCTCCAACTCGTTACACTATCAGAGTTGTATTTAGAAAAATAATAATTGCCTGACAAGTAACCCTCTGATCTTGCATATCCACCATCCAAAGAGATGAGTGGTGGTCTACCGATCCAAGTACTTCTTTTCACCCACAAAGAGTCTCCTGTCAAGTCATATTTAATAATGGCGGTTTTGCCGCTTGTATGCCTTCCAAAACCATAATGATATAAGGCACCGTGGCCAATTTGTATCTGGGCATCCTGGATTGCACCATTCTCATCAGTTTTAAACCAGGTTTTCTCGCTGACCTGAAAACCTGTACTATCTACTACGCAAGACCAAATCCGTTGACCAGCAGTGCCACTTAGCAAATAATTGCCATCCTTCATTTCCTCAATGTTGTTAAGGCTCGTGTAATCTGAATCGGTGTATCTGAAGCTAAAGTCCAATTGCCCGGTTGGGGTTATTTTTGCAAGAAAACCGTCTCGGAAATAACCAGGAAAAATACTATTAGCCTCTCCAACCACATAAGCTCCACCTTCTCTTGAAGGGATCACCTTTTTCATAAATGCGTCTTGCCATGTCAAGCCAATAAAAGGGTACATCCACAGAGTATTGCCTTGATAATCTGTTTTGTACACTCGCATATGAGAACCTAAGAGGGTGTCCTCGTCTATTGTAAATGCTGCTAATAATTCTTGATTATCTGTTTTTATAAGGCTATTTGGCGAGTTCATTGTGACCTTCATATTCTTAACCCAAATGGTATCTCCAAATTTGGAAAACCTAACCATGCCTAAACCAGAATGGCCTACTCCATTTGTACCTCTGTAGCCCCACTTCCTAATTCTTGCCATTGCCAAATAAGAACTATCTTCCAGCTGAATTATTTGGTCAACGTAAGAATCCCGAATTCCCATTTGGAATGTCTTTGACCATTCTATGGCCTGGCCCCAAACCGAGGGGCCAAGTCCACAAAATGCACAAAAAAGAAATAAGTATCTGCCCACAGATTAATGGATTACAATCATTTTTTTCCAATCTAAAGCCTTGCCTTCAGCCAAAAGTCTGTAACCGTAGATACCAGAGACAATGTTTTGCAAACTAAATTCCAATTGGCCTTTTCCGGCAATAGGGATGCCAATTGATTTTACAATACTACCTGAAGAAAGCTCAAATATCTCCAACTTTCCACCTTTACTTCCATTGGGTAAAAAATATGGAATCACAGTTGTCTGGCTTGCAGGATTGGGAATATTTTGCTCAAGAAAAGCATTATTTGAATGATTTACTGGACCACTCAATTCAGTAAAGACCGAATCTGGGGATACTGCCATTCGTGTAGGAAAAATCAAGGCTTGGCCGAAATTGGTACAAGCATTATCGAAAGGTTGGCTGGATGGAATTATCTGATTAGGATTTGAGCGAACAATACGGTTAACAGGTGGGAATTCAAAAAGTTGATTGGAAGATAAATCCAACCAATTACCGATAAACTCATTCTTGTATCCATAATACTTCCAACCTGAATTTGTTGCGGTATGAACAGTTCTCCAACCCGTTGGCGAATACCAATTGTCTACATTACCACCAGAAAGTTGGGTGACAGGCCAAGGGCTAATTGTGCTGTTCTTGGTTCCTGCAACTGGCCAGAAGTTAGCCGAAGGTAGAGGGTTGTTATCTAACCCAGTTCCACCAATATCTGGCATTCCGGCACCTGCATCCACATAAATGCCATACCTCGTGGTAAACGGAGCGGGGCTAGTTGGAGTCGTGAACCGATTGCATTTTAATGTGAGATTATGATTTGCCTGGTAGCTACTTTTGAAACGCAGACTCATTTCGTTATTCAGAAAATTGTTCTCTGTAATAAGATTGGTTCTTGTTCCAGAAGATTTGCTTCCATAGAAAACCAACCCGTAATTCAGGTTTTGGAGGGTTGATTGGGTAATGTTCAAACCCATGCCTTGGTGGTATTCAATTCCGGTACGGGGCAGATTCCTGTACTTTTTCTCTTTCCTGAGGGTTTCTCTTTCCCAATCAATCCCAACAATCCGGCAATTGATCAAAGTCGCTTTTCCGGTAAGTTTCAAAACCACACCTGCATCAACCTCCAGAAAGGAACAGTTTTCAAAACGAACTTCAGCAGCTCTGGTTGCGTCTAGCCAGGGTTGAAACCGCTTTTCATGAATAGCAGGATTATTCCCTGGATTTTTCATCTCCAACCCTATAAAGGTAAATCTCCCGGTATCCAAAACGATATTTTCCACTGACTTTAACCCTATGTAGGTTCCTGCTTTGAGCCTTTTTATGGCTTGAACCTTAGTGCTGAAAAGTACAAGGAAAAGGAGGAAAATGGGTTTCATAAAGGCAAGATATGGAATGGTTGGTTTCATTTAACGAAGGCGGGAAAATTTCAATTTCCCTTCAGGTTCATCGGAGCAATTTGATTCGAAAGTAGCCAAAATTTCGGTGCCTGAAAATATGGGTGGCTTTTCTGGAGATACTCGGTTTTGCAGGCACCTGATTTCTAAATGTGTGAAAAACGGATTCATTCGGAGAACCACGGCTTTGTTGCCATATGACATTTCCGGTTTTGCGTCATCTGTGGGCGGGTATTCGATGGATGTTGAGACGGGTTTCGCAAAAGGTGCATCCATCATCATAATTGCAAAAACCTGAACAACTGACCCAGCCTTTCCTTTAACACGACTTTTGCACATTCTGATAAAAATGGATGAGGGTTGTGCAAATGTGAAAAAGGAAACAACATCAGTTTGAAGTCATACCATCACAGCCCTGACTTCTTTCACAACAGCATGACAAACACCAGCAATCATTTCCTGTCCGCAATCAGACCCAAAAGGCATTTGATGGTTTGTTGAAGGTTTCCAAAGAGTTGTTACCAGAAAGGATCGGGATGCCAATTTCTGATTTATAAGTTCAAAATATATTTTTGGGAATTTAAAAATAAAAAGAAACTGTCTGGAAATTATATTTTAGATTTTAAGAAATCATTTATAGAATTAAAAATTAATATCTAAAGATTTAAGATTGATTTTTCAGACTATTATTTTCTATTTTAAATTTGTAACTGAAACCCCATCAATTCACTCCCTTTTCCTAATAAACTGAAAAAGAGAAACATATGGTAAAAGACTATGTTGAGTCCAACGATCTGGAGCTGGCAGCTCAGCTGAAAAGGTTTTATGAAGCATTGGTGATTCATGGACCTTTACTTGGATTCTCAGAAGAGGAAATAAGACAGGCCGGGGACGATGCAGCTGCTTTTGATTACATCTGGCACATGCATTACTATTTAAAGCAAATGATGAAATCTGTCACCAGTATGAAAGCCCGGATACGGACAGGAGATAATCTGATCATCCCAACACTTCCGAGCCTGAATATCAGCCAGGACCAACCCAAAATGGTTCCCGAAGGAATCGTAAACCGGTTCCGGCAACGGGCGGCAAAGGCCAAAGCCTCCAATGCGTATACCAGGCAGATCGGGATACATCTGGGAATTCTGGCAAGCAATGCTTCTGAACCCGATATGGGTGCTGTGAAGCCGAGGATTAAAGGTTTGCGGATAGCAGGTACCGGAGTGCAGTTGTTATGGAAGAAGGGGGTATTTGATGGAATCAAAATTTACCGTCAGATCAACAAAGGAGAGTTTGAATTCGCTGGCTTTGATATCCGCCCGCATTTTTCTGATCCCAGACCGCTTCCCAATGTGCCGGAAACCTGGACGTATAGAATTCACTATTTCAAAGGAAGCGACGATGTCGGGCTGTTTAGTGATACCTGCAGCATCCA
>DAIOVD010000002.1:0-8398 GCA_036759185.1 Catalimonadaceae bacterium
GCATAAAAAAAGAGGCTGTCTTTTGGGACAGCCTCTTTTTGAAATCAGGTTCGAAACCCGCTGTTGTCTAGTAATTACGTCCGGCCTGGATCATTGCACATCGGAAACCGATGGTCGAGCTGCTGGAATCCTGAGCCCAGAAACGTCTGTTTCCAGGAGAGCACCAGTAAGCAGCATCAGCCCATGAACCACCTTTGTATACACGCGGGTGTTTGTTGGTGCGGCCGATTTCCATGTTGCTTGGATTTTCGTTACCGTCGGTGAAGTTACCAATCAGTGAGTTGGACTTGTCATATGTATTCTTGATCGGATCTTTGTATTCGTTCCGACGCAGAGGGTTCATATCTTCCACATCCTGGAATGACAGTGTACGATAGACATCCATCACCCATTCGTTTACGTTTCCAGCCATGTTATACAGGTTGAAATCATTTGGAGGATAGGAATAAACTTGATCTGTAATCATCGCTCCGTCGTTTAGCTTACCAGCGATACCGGCGTAGTCACCACGACCTCTTTTGAAATTACAAAGAAACTGACCCATCTGACGACCGTACGGATTACGAAGTGAGTGGCCATCCCATGGATAGAGACGACGGTTTGTCTGATTTTCGTCACCGTACTGAACTCCGATCAAAGCAGAAGCGGCATATTCCCACTCAGCTTCGGTTGGAAGACGGTAATCCGGAACGACTACGCCTGATTCGAGAGGAATCCGTCCGTTTGAACTGGTTTGTGAGATTTCGATGTCGGCATCCTGCGCCAGTTTGTAGTTTACGACGTTGGTCCGCCATTTGCAGTAGTCGGTTGCCTGTTCCCAGGAAACACCCACAACCGGATAGTAACGGAATCCAGGGTACCGCAGATAGTGATCGCGGTAAGGATCGTTAAAGGAAAGTTCTTTTATCCACACATTGGTGTCAGGCATTGCCTGTGCGTACAGTTCCGGATTGTGGCCCGAATCCTGACGAAGGAAAAACATGTACTCCAACCAGTGAATGTTGGCGATTTCCGTTTCATCCATAAAGAAGGACATAATGGTTACTGTCCTTTCTACGTTGTCACGGGAATACATCACATCTTCTTCCCCTGTTCCAAGGACAGTACGACCACCTTCTATGTAAATCATATTGGGTGCTGGTGGCTGACCTTTAAAATCCTTTACAATAAAGCCTTCGTCGCCGTCGTCTTTACCATAAACCAATCCGGTGGCTGTACTTTTCTCACCCGGATTTATACTCGTGGGTTTCCCTTGCTGACAGGAAGCCAAAGAGGCTGCGAGTCCGGTGACCACGGCAAGATTTAAAATTGAAAATTTCATACTATTCATAACCTGATTTACCTGTATGCAATGCTACTGTTTCGAAGTGCTAAGGTAGAAGTTCGAATTGATTGGAGATGTGAAAAAATCCGGCCAACTCTGACTATGTAAGGCTATCGGCCAAAAGTGACACTTTATTGTGGTTCACCTCGACCACTCCGGAAGAAATTCCGAACTGGAGCTCTTCAGCAGTGGTTTTGATCCGGACCTTACCTTCCTTCAGCGCTCCTACTAACGGTGCATGGTTTTCCAATATTTCAAAATACCCGTCCATTCCGGGAAGAATAACAGAAAAGGCCTCCCCTGAGAAGGCCTTTTTGTCTGGAGTTATTAATTCTACCTGCATAATTTACTGCCAGTATTGATGTATGAAAATGGCTTATCGGGCCTCAGCAATCAGTTTTTCTCCTTTTGCGATGGCATCATCGATGGTTCCCACAAGGTTGAAGGCAGCCTCAGGTAAATGATCAAGCTTGCCATCCATAATCATGTTGAATCCTTTGATGGTTTCTTTGATGTCAACCAAAACTCCTTTCAAGCCGGTAAACTGCTCGGCCACGTGGAATGGCTGAGATAGGAAACGCTGCACACGACGTGCTCTGGTTACAACCAGTTTATCTTCTTCAGAAAGTTCATCCATACCAAGGATGGCGATGATATCCTGAAGTTCTTTGTAGCGCTGAAGAATCATTTTTACTTTCTGAGCACAACCATAATGTTCTGCACCCAAAGTGGCTTCGTTCAAAATGCGGGAAGTTGAATCCAATGGATCCACCGCAGGATAAATTCCAAGCTCGGCAATTTTACGACTCAATACCGTGGTGGCATCAAGGTGAGCAAAAGTTGTAGCCGGAGCCGGATCGGTCAAGTCATCCGCAGGTACGTAAACGGCTTGAACAGATGTAATGGAACCACGCTTGGTGGACGTAATTCGCTCCTGCATGGCACCCATTTCAGTTGCCAGCGTTGGCTGGTAACCTACCGCTGATGGCATACGACCCAAAAGGGCAGATACTTCAGAACCAGCCTGGGTGAAACGGAAGATATTATCAATGAAGAAAAGGATATCACGACCTTGTCCTGTTCCATCTCCGTCACGGAAATATTCCGCTACCGTAAGACCGGAAAGGGCTACCCGTGCACGTGCACCCGGAGGTTCGTTCATCTGACCGAACACGAGGGTTGCCTGTGATTTAGCTAGTTCAGTTTCGTCTACTTTGGAAAGATCCCAACCGCCTTCTTCCATGCTGTGCTTGAACGCATCACCATATTTAATAACGTTGGATTCGATCATCTCACGGAGAAGGTCATTTCCCTCACGGGTTCTTTCACCTACACCGGCAAATACAGAAAGACCTGCATATGCCTTGGCGATGTTGTTGATCAGCTCCATGATCAGTACAGTTTTACCTACACCGGCACCACCGAACAAACCGATTTTCCCTCCTTTTACATATGGCTCAAGAAGATCGATTACTTTGATACCTGTAAAAAGTACTTCAGATGAAGTAGAAAGGTCTTCAAAGCGGGGAGCAGCACGGTGGATCGGCAGTTTGTTTTTGCCTTCCGGTGCTTTGATGCCGTCGATGGCCTCACCTACCACGTTGAAAAGTCTGCCTTTGATGTCATCACCAGTAGGCATTGAAATCGGAGTGCCCATATCGGTCACCTCCATTCCACGAAGCAGACCTTCAGTGGAATCCAAAGCGATGGTACGAACCCGGTCTTCGCCAAGGTGTTGCTGGCATTCAAGAATGATCTTCTGACCATTCTCCCGGGTAATTTCTAAAGCGTCCAGAATTTTCGGCAGACGGGCATTTTCAGAATCGAAGGCCACATCGACAACCGGGCCGATAACCTGGGTAATTTTTCCTTTGTTCAATGACATAAAAAGCAGAGGTAGATAATTCTCTAAATCGGACCGCAAAAGTAAGAGTCTTCGTTTATAAATAAAAGGAAAGATGAAATAGTCGTATTATTTTGAAAATGAGAGCCTTTGATCCCGTTTTTTTCATCAACCAGGCCGGACCAGGGGTATCAGCACAAGTTTTTTTCAAATTTTTTGCGTCGCAACACAGCTCGTAAAGATTTTTCCTCTACTTTTGCCGTCCGAAAAAAAGTGTTGCAAGCATGAAAAGGACATACCAGCCTAGCAGGCGCAAGAGAACGAATAAGCACGGTTTCAGACATAGAATGTCTACCGCGAATGGCAGGGCGGTAATTACCCGCAGGCGAGCACGCGGAAGAAAGAAACTGACCGTCTCTGACGAACGGAAAGGGAAATAAGATTTCCTGATCTGAGAATATCAAGCCATCCGGTCAGGGTGGCTTTTTTTATTTCTTTTGATCCGGATTCACAGAAACCTGAATCAATTTGACGCCAGCACCGTTTCTTTACCACTTTCAAATAACGAAATCTCTTTGCCCACCCTTTCCAAATCCGAACGACTCTGTCTGAAAAAAGACATCGGTCTTCTCTTTGAAGAAGGGGAGAAATGGCATGGATATCCGTTTCGGGTTTTGTTGCGGAAAGAAAACTCAGAATCTGAAAACAGTTCTGCTTCCATGCTGGTTTCTGTAGCGAAACGGAATTTCAAACACGCGACAGATCGCAACCGGCTCAAACGCCAGATCAGGGAGGCGTACCGTCTGAATAAAGAAATTCTCTTCAGCCATTTAAATAACCGTCCGTCAGAAAATGGCTCAATTCAAATTCATATTGGTTTTATTTACACAGCGAAAACAATGGAAAGCTGGGAGGTCATCCGGAAACGGATGGTCAGGCTTCTCCAGGAAATCGTGGAAAAAACAATCTGATCTATGCATAAACTATTTAAAATGAAATGGTTATTTGTCGTTGCTCTGGCGGCAATTTTGGGTATTGCTGCCCAGGCACCCACCGAAAAGTATTTCGACATCGCCCGTAACCTTGACATTTTTGCCACCCTCCTCAAAGAAGTTAACTCCTACTATGTAGACGATGTGAACCCCAACCGGATGGTGAAATCAGGAATCGATGCTATGTTGAATACACTCGATCCCTACACCAACTACATACCGGAAGACGAAATCGAAAACTACCGCACCATGACCACCGGAATGTACGGTGGTATAGGAGCAGTGATCGGCCGGCGGAAAGACCGGAATATTATATTAATGCCATACAACGGCTTCCCTGCCGATAAAGCAGGCCTCAAAATCGGTGATGAAATCCTGGAAATCGATGGGTTTGATGTGAAAAAGAAAAACTCTGCCGAAGTGAGTAAACTACTCAAAGGCCAGGCCGGTACTAAAGTGAAACTGAAAGTCGTGAAACTCGGTAAGACCGAGCCGGAAATCATCGAATTTCAAAGAGAACGAATTAAGGTAGACAACGTCCCGTATTTCGGAATGGTATCCGGCAACATCGGCTACATCCAGCTGTCGGAATTTACATCCGATGCATCAAGAGAAGTGAAAAAGGGCATTGAAGATCTGAAAGCCAAAGGAGCCACCAAACTCATTTTCGATCTTCGTGACAATCCGGGCGGTTTGTTGAACGAAGCGGTGAACATCTCCAACCTCTTCATTCCCAAAGACAAACTGGTGGTGAACACCAAAGGAAAAGTGGCCGAATGGGTGAAAGAATACAAAGCACTGAACCCTCCATTTGATACCGAAATTCCCATCGCCGTTCTCATCAGCGGCAAATCGGCATCAGCATCCGAAATTGTATCCGGCGTTCTGCAGGACTACGACCGGGGCGTTTTGATCGGACAGAAATCCTACGGAAAAGGGCTCGTACAAACAACAAGACCACTTACCTACAACAGCCAGCTGAAAGTGACCACCGCCAAATACTACATCCCAAGTGGACGCTGCATTCAGGCCATTGACTATTCAAACCGTGGGTCAGACGGTACCGTGAAGAAATTTGCCGATTCTCTGCGGATGGCATTCAAAACGTCCAACGGACGGGTCGTGTACGATGGCGGCGGTGTGAGTCCGGATGTAGAAGTGAAACGCGAAAGCTATGCGCAGATCACCTCAAGCCTCATCAGCAAAGACCTGATTTTTGATTACGCCTCTGTTTATTATCTGGCCCATCCGAAAATTGTTCCGGCCAAAGAATTCCAGCTTTCAGATGCCGAGTACAATGATTTTGTGACCTGGCTGAAGGACAAAGAATACGACTACACCACTAAAGTGGAAACGTCAATAAAAGATCTGGCGGCAGCTGCTCAGAAGGAGAAATACTACGATGAAATCAAAGTGCAGTTGGATGCATTGAAAACCCGGATGGCGCACAACAAGGAGCACGATCTGGAAAAGAACAAGGACGAAATCAGGGAAGTGCTCGAACACGAAATCGTTTCCCGCTACTACTTTGAGAAAGGCGTAAAAGAAGCCGGTTTCGATGACGACCCGGAAGTGAAAGAAGCCATTCGTGTTCTGAATGATACCGGCCTTTACCAGAAAATTCTTTCCGGAAAATAACCGGTTATCCGTTTTTCAGGGCGGAAAAATCCCAACTTTTGGAAGGATCTGAAAAGATAAAACCATCGGCCACCGTCAGTGGTGAAGGCGGGTTGTTCCGGTAAATCTTTCCGGTGCCCAATCCTTGCGGAATCAATGGATGGTACTGGGAAGCCAGTTGTGAAACCGCATTCAGACCAATGTTGCTTTCGAGCATCGAGGTAATCCACCAGCCAATTCCCATTTCTTCCGCCATTTTGATCCACTGGTTGCATTGTCCGAGGCCACCAACCAGGGTGGGTTTCAGCACAATCAGAGGTGGTTCCACAGTTTCGAGCAGACTGAATTTCTGACGATCCAATGGTTTGCCAATCAGCTCTTCATCCAATGCAATCGGGATGGGTGATGAAAGACATAACTCCTTCATTGCCAGTTCCTGACCCGAAGAAATGGGTTGTTCAATGGATTCAATGTCGAGTACCGATAATTCTTCCAGTTTACTCATTGCCTCATCCGGTCTCCAGGCACCATTCGCATCGAGCCGAATCCGGATGTCAGAAGATGGCATTTGCGAACGGATTTCCCGCAGCATATCCAGTTCCTGTTGCCAGTCAAGTGCCCCGACTTTGAACTTGATGGTATCAAATCCTTCTGCTCTTTTTTCCTGTGCCTGTGCCTCCATGGTCTGGCGGGGATTCATCCAGACCAAACCATTGATGGGCGTTCTCCAATGACCGGCATGGAAAACCGGATCACAAATGATTCCACGGCCCCCATTCAACCAATCGAGCCAGGCCGTCTCCCAGCCAAACCAGGCAGAAGGCAACCATGGACCTTTCCATTCTTCCATCCATCGAGGACTCAGATTTTCCCATATCCGGTGCTCTATGTTCAGACGGGGTGCGAGCCAGGAACTCAATTCGGAGAGGTCCTTTTCAAAACTGGTGAGGTTCTCAGGACTGAGCCCCTGCAATGGTCCGCATTCGCCCCAGCCTTCGCGATCGGGAAATTCTGAATGAGTTAACCGAATAAACCAGGTTTTCTTTTCCGTCAGAATGCCACGACTGGTGCCGGCTTCAAAATTGAAAATAAGTGTGTAAGGAATGATCTCGAATGAAAACATGGGGCAAATGAAACCAAAAACCGGGGTTTTCTGCGGATCAATCCAGAGCTGTTTTCCGGAAGGACGGAATCCCATTTTCAGATCCGGTTGATCAATCACGACAGTTTTTCCTTTTCTTTGGTCCATGAAAATTCTGCTCCGTTTTCCACTGATCGCCTGTCTGCTGGTGCTTGTTTCCTTTCGTGCCAGTGAAACTGAAAAGCCATCCATCCGCAAAGACAACCGACTTCTGGCCACTGCCTGGTACGCGATGTCGGCAGAAAAACAGGCCTGCTATCTGCAAACCTACCGTCTGGCCGGACAGCAGCTGGAAACCATGAAAAAGCAAAAACCGAAGTCTGGAAAATCCTGGGCCATCGTGACGGATCTTGACGAAACCCTCCTCGACAACTCAGCCTGGTCGGTAAAAGTGTTGCTGGAAGGAAAAGATTACCCGGATTACTGGAACGACTGGGAGAAAGCGGGCAAAGCACCGGCCTTTCCGGGTGCTTTGGATTTTTACAAAAAAGCGAGTCAGCTTAAAATTCCGGTGTACTACATCTCCAACCGGATGGCCAAAAATCTGGACGCCACCATTTCCAATCTCAAAAAGCTGGGACTACCATATGCCGATTCCACCCATATCCTTCTCAAAAACAAAACCTCAAACAAAATTGAACGCCGGGACCAGGTCCTGAAAAAGCATGAAATCCTGATGTTGCTTGGCGATAATCTGGCCGATTTCGATGGTGTGTGGGAAGAAGCCAATGCAGACAACCGGAGCAAAGCTGTGGCCGACAACACGACAAAATGGGGCAACCGGTTCATCATATTCCCAAACCCAATGTACGGAGGTTGGAGAGATGCCTTGTTCAGTTACAAAAGGGGAATGACCGAAGCACAACAGGATTCCGTCTGGACACTCCATCTGGGTGAATTCCTGAAAGCAGCTGAATTTTAAGCCGAAGTTTTTATAGAAGTGCCTGATTTCCGGCACAGGAAAACAGCAAGGAAAAAATAGTAAAAGACCTCGTATTCCATCCGCATCCGGTTGGCTTCCAGCACATCGGCTGATGAATACAAGAGGGTAAAAAACACAGTCATCAGGAAAACAGCCCGCCATTCTTTGGGCATTTTCCTGAAACGAAAGCCAAAATAAAAAAGCAGAAACGGGTAGATAATTGTGTACAGACTTATCCGCTTCCATGCCTGAAAACGGGTACTGTCCGGATCCCAGCTGTTGGATACAAGAAAGAGATAATTGTAGTCACGGTCCTGTAACCCACACGGCTCCCAGAAATCGGGATTCCATCCTTCAAATTGAATCCCCGCTTCATCCAGAATATGCGTCCGGATGTGCTGGTAGTTGGCCGGACTTTTAAAGAGAATGAGCACACCGTTCAACATCGTATTCAATGACCAGGAAAGCGAAAATTCCTTCCGGATGCTTTCCATGTACAGGTCACTGACCACAGGAATGACGGCATGGTTGAGGTTGTTTTGCGACATGTACCAGTTGG
>DAIOVD010000002.1:8498-47401 GCA_036759185.1 Catalimonadaceae bacterium
CTGACCACAGGAATGACGGCATGGTTGAGGTTGTTTTGCGACATGTACCAGTTGGTTTCATTTATTTTATTTTTCACTCGGGGATCATCCGAAAGCAACTCAAAATAACGATCAGGCATTGAAAAGGTGGGAATGAAATCGATAGTCTGGTTGTGCACATTCCAGGGAAGATGGCCTCTTGCGAGATTCATTCCGGTCCAGGTGCTGGAGGTAAACTTTCCGACAATAAGGTAATTTTTAAACTGCCAGGCGATGACCGGAAGAAAAAGGAGAGCCAGTAAACCCACTCGTTTCCAGTTCCACTCATGCATCAGAAACAAAACCAAAAGAAAAAGCAGATACGGAGAATAGCTTGTTCGCAATAACGCTTCGATGGAAAAGATGGCCGCAATTCCAAAAATCCGGAGTGGTTTCTCTTTCAGTCCGGACAACAGAAACAAGACAATGGCATTCAGAAAAAAGAGAAGGCAGGAATAAAACGGATAACGGAAGTAGAGAAAAATAAGCGGATTAAGGAACAGAAACGCCGTCAGAAAGGACGGAATCCGGAGGTTAAAGCCACGAAGAGCTGCGGTGAAAAACAACATCGAACCGGCATGCAGAACCGGAAGAAGAAGTTCAAAAAGCAGAGGTCGGCCTGATACGGAAAGTTCATCGTTCAAATGATGAATGATGGAAAGTAAAGGCGGGTTTCCATGAAAATAATAAAGGAGAGTCCAGAAAGGGGTGCCTTCCGGAAAATTGGTCTGGGCGATCTGCATGTAGCCATCCATCCGGAAGCAATGGAGACCTACAAAAGACAGGAACGCATGACAAACCAGTATGGCTGAAACCAGAAATACTTCCGTTCGGTTCTTTGGCCACAAGTGGTTGTTAGCCAGCATATTCATATCATGAACCAAATGGCATCAATCGCCGGCCATGGCATCCAGAATTGAGTTGGTCACCGAGAGTACAATGCTAAAGAGGAGGGCTGCAAAAAAACCGTGAACTTCAAAGCCTGGACTTACAACCCAGGAAGCAATGTACACGAGGATTACGTTGATCACCAGATAGAAAAGTCCAAGTGTGAAGACTGTGATCGGAATGGTGATGAGCACAAGCAAAGGCTTGACAACACGGTTAAGAATGGCCATAACCACCGCCACAATGAACGCATAAAAAAATCCGTGCACTTCAATTCCCGGAATCAGGAAAGCAGCAATGGCCACTGCAATGGCCGAAATGATCATGTTTACAAGGAAGTTCATGAGAAGGTGCGGATTAATTTTGATTTCGGGGCAAAGAAAGCAGGAAATATGTCATTCCTCGAAGTTCAATCATCTGGTTTTTAATGCATCTTTCTTCATCCATCTTTTCATTTCAATTCATTTAAAATCAACAAATAGCGAGAATGTCTACTGGAAGAAAAATCTGTTAACGCTCTGGTATTCATCATTCATCACTCACTACTCATCACTTTGAACTCCAAACTTTGAACTTTGAACTGTAAACTCCATCCTCCCCCATTCCCTAAAAATAACTTGTTTTGCAACCCGAAAAACGCGGATCGCCATGCAAGCTGAAATTCCAAAGAACTACAACCCCGCTGAGATTGAGAACAAATGGTATCAATACTGGCTGGAAAACAAATATTTCGAATCCAAACCCAACCCGGATAAGGAGCCGTTTACCATTGTAATTCCCCCACCAAATGTGACGGGCGTATTGCACATGGGCCACATGCTGAACAATACGGTGCAGGATGTTCTGGTTCGGAAAGCCCGGATGGAAGGAAAAGAAGCATTGTGGGTTCCCGGAACGGATCATGCCAGTATTGCCACAGAGGCAAAAGTGGTGGCCCTTCTGAAAGAGCAAGGCATCAACAAACAGGACATCGGCCGGGAGAAATTTCTGGAGCATGCCTTCGAGTGGAAAGAAAAATACGGTGGCATCATCCTGGAACAACTGAAAAAACTAGGCGCTTCCTGCGACTGGAGCCGGACCCGTTTTACGATGGAGCCGGATTTGTCGAAAGCCGTTATCGACGTTTTCGTGGACCTGTACAACAAAGGCCTCATTTACCGCGGTGTCCGCATGGTAAACTGGGATCCGCAAGGCCAGACGGCTTTGTCGGATGAAGAAGTAATCCACAAAGAGGTACGGTCGAAACTGTACTATGTAAAATACGAACTCGAAAACGGACAGGGCTTTTTGACAGTCGCCACCACCCGTCCGGAAACCATCATGGGCGATACGGCCTTGTGCGTGCATCCGGAAGACGAGCGGTACAAACACCTCATCGGACAGAAAGCCAAAGTGCCGTTGGTGAACCGTTGGGTAACCATCATCGCCGACGACTACATCGACATCGAATTCGGAACCGGTGTTCTGAAAGTGACACCTGCCCACGACATCAACGATTACAACCTTGGCATCAAGCATAAACTTCAGGTCATCGACGTCCTCAATCCGGACGGAACCCTGAGTGAAGCTGCCGAAATCATGGTGGGCGAAGACCGGTTTATTGCCCGGAAAAAATCAGCTAAAATGCTCGTTGAGCAAGGATTGCTGGAAAAAGAGGAAGAAATCACCAACAGTGTGGGCACCTCTGAGCGGACCGGCGCTGTGATTGAGCCACGGATTTCCATGCAGTGGTTCCTTAAAATGGAACATCTGGCCAAACCCGCTCTTGAAGTGGTGGAGAACGATACCGTAAAACTGCATCCACCCAAATTCAAAGGGATGTACCGGGCCTGGATGGAAAATGTGCACGACTGGTGCATCAGCCGTCAGTTGTGGTGGGGTCAGCAGATTCCGGCATTCTATTTAGCAGACGGTACTATTGTGGTGGCGTCCACCAAAGCCGAAGCTCTGGCCATTGCCCTCGAAAAGCACCCGGATCTGGTGAAATCTGAAGCCGACCTGAACCAGGATCCCGATGTGCTCGATACCTGGTTTTCCAGCTGGCTCTGGCCCATCTCGGTTTTCGACGGTTTCAAAAATCCGGACAATGCCGACATCAACTATTACTATCCGACCAACGACCTGATCACTGCACCCGAAATTCTGTTTTTCTGGGTGGCCCGGATGATCATGGCGGGACTGGAATACAAAAAAGAGGTGCCGTTCAAAAATGTGTACCTCACCGGAATTGTGCGGGACAAACAAGGAAGGAAAATGAGCAAATCGCTGGGCAACAGTCCCGATCCGCTCGATTTGATGATAAAATATTCAGCCGACGGTGTCCGCATCGGAATGCTGCTGAGTTCTCCTGCAGGTAACGACCTGCTGTTTGACGAGAAACTGTGTGAGCAAGGACGGAATTTCACCAATAAAGTATGGAATGCGTTCCGTCTGGTGAAAGGCTGGGAGGCCGATGCGTCAGTTCCCAAAACAGAACTGGATGAACTTGCCCTCCGTTGGTTGCGGTCAAGGATAAACCAGGCACTGGCCGAAAGCAACGATCTGTTCACCAAATTCCGGATTTCAGAATCGCTTCATGTGATGTACAAACTGGTCTGGGACGACTTCTGTTCCTTCTTCCTGGAGATGATCAAGCCGGTGTTTGGCCAGCCCATTTCGGCGCAGGTTCTGACGGAAACGCTGGATCTGTTTGACGAACTGCTTCGGTTCACGCATCCGTTTATGCCATTTATTTCAGAAGAAATCTGGCATCAACTGAAAGAAAGAAATGAGGGCGAATCGATCTGCATTTCGGCCTATCCTTCCGGAAAGGAAGTTGACCAGGTGTTACTGGATCAGGTGCAGGTGCTGGTGGATGAAATGCTGATTCCAATCCGGAACCACCGGAATGCCAACCAGATTTCTCCGAAAACTACATTGGAAGGACTCACCATTTCAGCGAAATACAACTGGGCTTCGTCCTATTTCCCGCTGGTTCAAAAACTCGGAAATGTGGGCTCCTATTCTTTTGCTGAAACCTTAACCGGTCAGGTATTTGCAGGCAAGCGACTGGAATGGTCGTTGCCAAAAGAAGACAAAGAAATATCGGCAGAAGAAAGACAAAAGCTGGAAGCCGAACTGGAATACGTGAAAGGATTTCTGGTTCAGGTGGATCAGAAACTCAGCAACGAACGTTTTGTCTCAAACGCCAAACCGGAAATGGTGGAGAAGGAGCGACAGAAAAAAGCCGATGCTGTAGCGAAAATTGCGGCTTTGGAAAAGGTATTGAATGGATAATACCGTTTCTTTGAGCAATATCTCAAGGCTGTCTGCCTGACAGTAATTTTGAAAGGGATACTTCAATATGGAAATCCGCAAGGGTTGTTTGGTGTGGGCATTCGGGTTTATGTTTTGCCAGTTCCAGCAAGGCAATGCGCAGGTAAAAGAACAGAGCGACTGGCATAATGATGTTCAGAAATTATTCAGGGGTGTAAGTATTTATGCATCCGTTCTGGATCTCAAACAACTCAATTCCAGTTTGTTTCCTGCCGGGATACTTTCTGTTGGACCAGATTTCAAGAGGGGAAAAATTTGGTTTTCAGGCCGTATCCAGATTGGAATATCCGGAACATCGGATACCGTTTTTTCTCAGGGAAAAAAATCGCTCTATAACTGGAGAAGGCCATTATTGTATTCCGGATTTGAAGGAGAAGTTGCTCTCACGCTCTGGAACAGACCACGAACCCGGCTGTTTCTGGAGAACACCCTCAGTGCCGGCATATATTCCAACAGTATTTTACCCATTGATGCCTTTGGGTATCACAGCCTTACCTTCCGTTCATTGTTTGATGAGCTTGGTTTCATATTTGATTACAGATTCCATCCTGGATACGACAGTGAAATGATTGTCGGCAAACCAACCCTGCACCATACTTCCCTCAGAATAAGGATTTCTGCGGTTCAGTCAATTCTTACCTGGCCACGGATTCAGAGAACAGGAATCCACCTGATGCCGGGAATCTCATTGGGAGTCTGCAAATCAATTTGAATCCGGAAGGAGAATTTTTTACCGAATGAAATCGCAAATAATTGTCAGACACATCACTGGGCCACATTCCAGGTAAATGCAATCAGGTCTGCCGGGTAAAAATTACAACGAAAGGAAAAAAAATCTTCAACTTTGCTGACCAACTTATGAAAGTAGTCATTCTTGCCGGAGGGCTCGGAACCCGTTTATCTGAAGAAACGGATATCCGACCAAAACCTATGGTTGAAATTGGTGGGAGACCCATCATCTGGCACATCATGAAAATTTATGCCTCGTACGGCTTCACTGATTTTGTGATTTGCCTTGGTTACAAGGGATACTTTATCAAAGAATATTTTGCCAATTATTTTCTCCATCAAACTGACATCACCATCAATCTGGGAACCAACCAGATTGAGTACCATAAATCGGATTCAGAAAACTGGAAAATTACACTGATTGATACAGGGAAAGACAGCATGACCGGTGGGCGGATCAAACGGATACAGCCTTACATTGGCAATGAACCATTTATGCTGACCTATGGAGATGGAGTTGCAGACATCAACATTGGGGACCTGGCACGATTTCATCAGTCCCATGGTAAACTTCTGACCGTTACATCCATTCAACCGTCTGGTCGTTTTGGAGCTTTAGAACTGGACGATTCCACCGGAAAGGTGAATTCATTCTATGAAAAACCGAAAGGCGATGGAGTCTGGATCAACGGAGGATTTTTTGTCTGCCAGCCTGAGGTCTTTGACTATATACGCAATGGCGATTCCACCATCTGGGAGCAGGAACCACTGCAGAACATCGCCAAAGACGGACAGCTGATGGGCTACCGGCACGAAGGTTTCTGGAGTCCGATGGATACCTTAAAAGATAAGCAGGACCTCAACGAAATGTGGAACAAGGGTTCGGCCAAATGGAAAATCTGGGAATAGGAATGGATTTGTTCGGAGGAATATTCAAAGGAAAAAAAGTTCTGGTAACAGGAGATTCAGGGTTCAAAGGTTCCTGGATGTGCCTCTGGCTCAAAGCTCTTGGTGCCGATGTTTATGGATATTCGCTACCTCCCAAAACACCCGCCGATAATTTTGTTACCACCGGTCTTGCCTCCAGAATCTATCATCAGGATGGAGATATCCGTGACCTGGATTCAATGAAATCATTTTTCAGGAAAGTAAATCCGGATTTTGCCTTTCACCTTGCTGCACAGGCTTTGGTGATTCAGTCATATGACAATCCGGTTGAAACCTTTTCATCCAATCTGATGGGCACCGTCCATTTTTTTGAATGCGTACGGGCGACTCCGTCCGTTCGTGTGGCAGTAAACATCAGCAGCGATAAATGCTATGATAATAAAGAATGGGTCTGGGGCTATCGCGAAAACGATCCGATGGGTGGGAAAGATCCATATTCGGCTTCGAAGGGATGCGCTGAACTCATTTTCAACTCGTATCTCAATTCCTTTTTCAACAGGTCTGGTGCCTGTGCGGTTGCTTCGGGAAGAGCCGGAAATGTAATTGGAGGTGGTGACTGGGCAGAAAACCGGATCATTCCGGATGTATTCCGGGCAGTTCAGCAAAACAAGCCGGTTGAGGTTCGGAATCCTCATTCGACACGTCCCTGGCAATTTGTCCTGGAACCTGTGTTCGGCTATATGAAACTGGCGGAGAAGCTCTGGAACTCTCCTTCCCAATACCAGAGTGGCTGGAATTTCGGACCGCTTGATAACCATAATTATTCAGTGGGTCAACTCCTGGAAAAAGTGCAGGCACGGATTCCTTCATTGGAGATTCAGTCGCCACAACAGACGGAGAAGCCCCATGAAGCACATCTTCTCAAACTTGATATTTCGAAAGCCGTCACTCAGTTAAACTGGCGGCCATTATTAAACTTTCACCAGACAGTGGAGTTTACTGTTCAGGGATACCTGGATGAACTCACTCCAGGGAAAGATCTTTATGAAGCCCGATTGGCTCAGATTGAAGCCTATTCGCAAAACTATTTTATTCCAATTTCAAACGACATTCCTGCATGACGGATTCTACAACCAAAGCAGAGCAAATAAAAGCAGAGATTCACAGCCTTGTGAAAGAGTACTATGACCTTACGCATGGTGCGAAAAAACATGTAAAAGGTCAGGATTTTGTGCCTGTGAGTGGCAAAGTATTTGATCATACAGAGCTTCAGCATGTGGTCGATTCTGCGTTGGATGCCTGGTTTACAACAGGCCGTTTCAATTCAAAATTCGAAAGGGAACTAGCAAAGTTTATAGGGATCAAGTTTGCACTGACGGTTAACTCAGGATCATCCGCCAACCTGGTGGCCATTTCGGCTCTTTGTGCACCGGAATGGGGCGATCGTGCCATCAAACCGGGTGATGAGGTGATCACCGTTGCCGCTTCATTTCCCACCACCATTAATCCGTTACTCACCTATGGTGCTGTTCCGGTATTTGTGGATGTGGATTATGATACCCATAACATTGATGTGAAGTTTCTTGAGGCAGCCCGCAGTGTCAAAACCAAAGCCGTGGTAATTGCCCATTCACTTGGAAATCCCTTCGATCTGGCCTCTGTAAAAGCATTTTGTGATAAGTACGGGTATTGGCTCATGGAAGATTGTTGCGATGCATTGGGAGCTACTTATGACGGAAACCATGTCGGAACATTTGGACATGTTGGCACGTTGAGTTTTTATCCGGCACACCACATCACCATGGGAGAAGGGGGAGCTGTTTTTACTTCTGATGTGAAGATGAAGACCATCATGGAAAGTTACCGTGACTGGGGTCGTGATTGTTATTGCGAACCAGGGAAAGACAATACCTGCAAAAAGAGGTTTGAATGGAAACTGGGGGACCTTCCGTATGGATATGACCATAAGTACATTTATTCCCGCCTAGGCTATAATCTGAAAATCACCGACATGCAGGCGGCTCTTGGTCTGGCACAGATGGCCAAACTGCCAGGATTCATTGAGCACCGGAGACACAATTACCGACGGCTAACGGATGGCTTGCAGGATTTGAGTACAAAACTCCATTTACCGGTAGCCACTCCGAACTCAAATCCATCCTGGTTTGGGTATTTGATCACATTAAAACCAGCAGCCGGTATGAGCCGGAAAGAATTGTTGGACAAGCTTCAGGAACATAAGATTGCCACCCGTCTTCTTTTTGCCGGTGACCTGAGAAAGCAACCTTATTTTAAAGGAATTTCATATCGAACAGTGGGGGATCTTCCCAATACAGAAATCGTTCTGAACGACAGTTTCTGGATTGGTGTCACTCCGATGATCGATGACGATATGGTTGATTACATGGTCGAGGCATTCCATAAAATCCTTGCCTGATTTCATGTCCTTTTCGTTTCATCCCAACCCTGTGATTTCTGAAGACATCGCTGTCCTGCAGGAATCCGGATTGAATTGGGAAAATCTGAAAGGGAAAACCATTCTCATCACCGGAGCAAATGGATTTCTTCCTGCCTACATGGTGTATACCTTGCTCGGGCTGAATTCAACACACGATTTGGGCCTGAAGGTGATTGCCATGGTGAGAAATGAATCGAAAGGAAAGGACCGGTTTCAGGCATTTCTTCAAAGATCCGATTTTCAGCTTTGGGTGAATGATGTTTGCCAGCCCATGAATCTGGAGGAAGATCTCCATTTTATTATTCATGCCGCCAGTCAGGCAAGTCCCAAATTCTATGGTTCTGATCCGGTCGGTACGCTCAATGCCAACGTCACCGGAACGTTGAATCTGCTGCGGCTCGCCTCGGAGAAAAAGGTTGAGCGATTTCTCTACTTCAGTTCAAGTGAAGTGTATGGAGCAGTAGAAGCAGAAAAAATTCCAACCAAAGAATCGGATTATGGCTATATCGATCCCACGCATGTCCGGTCATGTTATGCCGAATCAAAACGAATGGGCGAAACCATTTGTGTAAGCTGGATGCACCAGTTTGGTATTCCGGTGGTCATGGTCCGGCCCTTTCACACCTATGGTCCGGGAATGGATCTGTCGGATGGACGAGTGTATGCCGATTTCATAGCCGATATGGTGGCGGGAAAAGACATTCAAATGAAAAGCGATGGCTCAGCAGTACGGGCATTTTGCTACATCAGCGATGCCGTATTTGGTTTTTTTCTGGTTTTGTTGAAAGGCGAAGCGGGCTTGGCCTACAATGTTGGAAGCGACAAGAATATTTGCAGTATTTTGCAACTGGCTGAAAAACTGGTGGCACTATTTCCGGAATCAAACCTAAAAGTGGACCGGATGCCTTCTGAAAACAATGCCGGATACATAAACACACTGGTTTCGAAAACAGCCCCGGACATTTCCAGACTCCGGAATCTGGGCTGGAATTTTAGTGAAACCTCCATTGAAAAAGGATTTCTCCGAACGATAAACAGCTACAAATGAGATTACAGGATCTGAAAAATGAATTTTTAACGGGAAAAACCGATAAGTGGTCATACATCGACAAAATGTATGAGCATCATAGTTTATTACTGGAATATGCTGATTTCCTGAAGCAAACCAATATTTCGGCGATCTCCATTCAGGATGACGGAGTGGTAATGGATTTCCGGGATTCCGGAGTTCGGTTTCTTACCGCAGGACAGGATAAAAGACTTGCCTCACTGGAGTCCTTAAATTTTGGCCATTATGAAAAGGAGGAACTCGACATCCAGCTGGCCCTGATTGATGCGGGTAGTACCGTTTTCGATATTGGAGGTAACTATGGTTGGTATGCCTGCCATGTGGGAAAGAAATTTCCGACTTGTTCCATTCACAGCTTTGAACCCATTCCTGCCACTTATTCATTCCTTGAGAAGAATATCCAGCTGAACAATCTTCAAAACGTAAAGGCTGTTCCCATTGGCTTCTCAGATTCAAAAGGCTCTTTTGATTTTTCGTATGATCCGGCTCTTTCTGTAAACGCCAGTCTGAAAAACGTTTCGGCTGGTGCAAATGTTGTTTCCGTTACCTGCCAGGTAGAAACTGTAGATGAGTATCTGAAAGGAAAAGATGTGGTGATTGATTTTATCAAATGTGATGTGGAAGGTGCCGAGTTGCTGGTATACAAAGGGGCTCTTGAAACCCTCAAATCGCAGAAGCCGATGGTCTTTTCTGAAATGTTGCGGAAATGGACCTCCAAATTTGACTATCATCCAAATGACATCATCTCCCTTTTCCGGGAAATCGGATACGAGATTTTTGTGATCGAAGGAGATAAACTCGCCCCGTTTACAACGGTTGACGAAAACACGACACAGACCAATTACATTTTTCTCCACAAAGAAAAACACGCCCATAAAATCCGTCAGTTTGTTCAGTGATCCGTCAAAATCGCAGATCAGCTACCGTAACCAATTCCATAACCAGGCCATTTTATGAAAGCGAGCGATTACATAGCACATTTCATCAAGAGCAAAGGATGTACAACTGTTTTTGAGCTTTCCGGGGGGATGATCACCCACATTCTGGATTCTCTTCATCAGATCGGAGGCGTTGAAATTGTGACCATGCACCATGAGCAGGGTGCCTCGTTTGCCGCCGATGGATACGCCAGAGCAAAAGGCTTACCCGGCATCGCTTTGGCCACGAGTGGACCTGGTGCCACCAATCTTCTTACTGGAATTGGATCCTGTTTTTTCGATTCGACACCCGGAATTTTTATTACGGGACAGGTCAATATGCACGAGCAAAAGGGAAGCCGGGCCATCCGTCAGCTGGGATTTCAGGAAACAGACATCGTGAGTATGGCCATCCCCATCACGAAAAAATGTTACCGGATCACATCATCGTCTCAGCTTCCGGAAGTGCTGGAAGAGGCATTTCAGATTTCCATGTCGGGCCGTCCGGGTCCTGTTCTGATCGACATTCCAATGAATGTTCAGAGGGAACAGATTGACCGGGAAGAAGTGCTTTCTTCTACGCAACAAAATCCCGGACCATCCCAGGTTCCGCAAAATTCAATCACGGAACTCATCAATGCCATTCAGAAATCGGAACGGCCACTGATCCTGGCTGGAAGAGGAATTCGGGCCGCAGATACCATTGAGCTGTTTCAGAGATTTTATGAAACGGTGCAGGTGCCAGTAATGACATCCCTCTTAGGTTTGGATGCCATTTCGTACGCACATCCACTTCGGGTTGGTTTTCTGGGAGCGTATGGAAACCGCTGGGTGAATATGGCCATCGGTGAATCCGATTTTATTCTGGTTCTTGGAAGCAGACTCGATATACGCCAGACCGGATCCGATGTGGGATTCTTTGAAAAGGACAGAACCATTTTTCATGTGGACTGTGAAAAAGGAGAACTTAATAACCGGCTGAAGCAAACAACAGTGCTTCATGCTGATCTGAAAGATTTTTTTCCGGCCGCTCTTCAGCAATGTGCATCCCATGAATTTCAGCCACGATCGGCCTGGATGCAACGAATTAATGAATTGAAAGAGGCAAACAGCGATTTGAAAGAATTGGGGGAACTTCAGGGAAAAATCAACCCAAACCACTTCATGCATGCTCTTTCAAAACGTTCGTCAGGTCTGGCCTCTGCTTATACGGCCGATGTTGGAAACCACCAGATGTGGTCTGCCCAATCTCTTGAACTAACAAATGGTCAATTGTTCATCACGTCCGGAGGAATGGGAGCAATGGGCCACGCACTTCCGGCGGCCATTGGAATTTACTTTGCCAATAAAAGGCCCAATGTGATGATTGCTGGTGATGGTGGTTTTCAGTTGAATATCCAGGAGCTTCAGACCATTTTCAGAAATCAGATACCGATCAAAATGGTGGTCATCAATAATAAAAACCTGGGAATGATCCGGCAGTTTCAGGATAGCTATTTCGATTCCCGTTACCAGTCTACATTCTGGGGATATTCTCCTCCAGATTTTGAGAAAGTTGCCCTTGCTTATGGAATTGAATCAGCTACGATTTCAGAAGAATCGGAAACAGAAGGAGCACTTGAAAAAATGTGGCAAAGCCCGGACCGTCCTTTTTTACTTCAGGTGATGGTGGGTTCGTATGTGAATGCCTATCCAAAAATTGCCTTTGGCAAACCACTGACGGAAATGGAACCCGATTTTAAACCACTGGAAATGGAAGGTACCTGATTATTCGGGCATGATTCGTCAGATGGGATAGTTTAAATCAAGTGTTTGGGCCTTCATTCAGAAGGTGAACAAAACGAATCTTCCGGAATCCCAAAGAGCTTGCCATATTTGCACCTTCAGGTTGCAGTCTTTCGAAATGGAAACAGGAAACAGAAAATTAATCAGCGTCGTCACTCCGTGTTACAACGAAGAGTTGAATGTAGACCTGATTTATACAAAAGTGAAGGAAGTGTTTGCTGGAATACCTCAGTATGACTACGAGCACATTTTCATTGACAACTGTTCCAAGGATAAAACGGTTCCGTTACTAAAAGAAATCTGCCGCTCAGATTCCAATGTGAAGCTGATCGTAAATGTCCGGAATTTTGGCTGGATCCGATCTCCATACCATGCCTTGCTTCAAAGCAATGGCGACGCTACCATCCTGATCGTGGCTGATCTTCAGGATCCGCCTGAACTGATTAAAGAATTTGTTCAACGCTGGGAAGAAGGGTACAAAGTGGTGATCGGGGTGAAAACAGAGGCAGCTGAGTCCAAACTGATGTTCCTGATCCGGTCTGCTTATTACAACCTCATCAACCGTTTGTCGGATACAGAACTAATAAAGAATTACACTGGTTTTGGATTGTATGACCGCCAGCTCATTTCCATTCTGAAAGGAATTGACGATCCGTATCCGTATTTCAGGGGACTTGTAAGTGACATCGGATTTGAAATTTTCCGGGTGCCTTATCATCAGCCAACGCGGATCCGAGGAATTTCAACTTCCAACTTTTATGCTTTGTATGATGTTGGAATTCTGGGAATTACGAACCATTCCAAAGTGCCATTGAGACTGGCAACCTTTGCCGGGTTTGTGATGTCCATGTTCAGTTTGCTGGTAGCATTTATCTATTTTGTGTACAAACTGGTATTCTGGGATTGGTTCAATGCCGGACAAGCTCCGATGGTGATTGGTTTGTTTTTTTTCGCATCCGTTCAACTCCTGTTCATTGGAATAATTGGAGAATACATTGGTGCTATCCATACCCAGATTCTGAAACGGCCGTTGGTTATTGAAAAAGAGCGAATAAACTTCGAAAAGTGAGGAAAACTGTTCCAACCGGCTCTGCTTTTTCCTGGGTAATCATCAGCCTTTGCCTGTTGATACTTGCTCCGTTTCTGGTTATTGCATTTTACAACCACCCTTCAGCGGATGATTATATTTGTGCCATACCCGCCATGCAATGGGGCCCGATTACCACCACTCTTGGTTGGTATTTCAGTTGGAGCAGCCGGTTTTCGTCCGCATTCTTTATTTCCCTCAATCCTTTGGTTTTCAAATGGCTGACAGGCTACCAACTCAATGCATGGCTGTTGATGGCGATGGTCTCTTCCGGATTTTTCTTTTGGTTCAGGACAGTTACCCGATTTTCATCCTTTCCCGTTCTGGTATCTTTCGCCATTCTGGCGTTCACAGGATATCTGGCGACTGTTCCGTCCATGGTTGAGGCCTTCTATTACCTGAGTGGCGCAATCTGCTATCAGCCAGCCAATTCATTTTTACTTTTTCTGGTTAGCTGGTGGTTCTACAACATCCCACTGCCTGCTTTTTCACAACTGAACTTCCGTTCCTTTTTAGTACTCGGTATCCAATGCTTCCTCCTTTTCCTGATTGCAGGAACCAATGAAATGGCCATGATGTTTGGTTTGAGTCTTTCAGGAGGACTCTGGCTCTATCGCATGATCACAGACAAAAAGTGGCACCCTGGTTTGTCCACCTTATTTTTCGCCTCCGTTTTTTCAACAGGACTGGTGATATTTTCTCCGGCTACCTATTATCGGATGCAGGCCAGTTCCAGTCTGAAACGAACGATGAGTGAAGTTATAGCCAATTCAGCAACCGGCTATCTGGAATATGTCATTAGCTGGTTAAGTAATCCGGCATTTTTAATGTTCTCTGTCTTGTTCCTTTTTGTACCGGTATCAGACCGGGTTCCGTTATTAAAAAGACCTTGGCTGATCACACTGACCACCCTTTCTGTTTTACTTTCAGCATTTTGTTTTGTGCCGTCTTTTCTTGGTGAAGGCATGGTGCAGGGTAGAACAGCCAACGCATTGCTGTTCAATTTCTTTCTTCTGTATATGATGAATGTGGTTTTTTGGAAAAGAAACCTATTCACATCACCGGTTTCCATACAACCCGAACCAACCCTATCGTTACCTCTCCGCATTCTGATGCTGGCCACTGTTTTATCCGTGGTTGTGACCTCCAATTTCCGGAATGTGTTTGATGATCTGTATTCAGGTGATGCAGCTGCATATAATCAGGAAAGGCTTGAGAGAATTCGTTTGGTTGAAACTTCAGAAAGCGACAGCATATGGGTTCAGCCTGTTCAGCATCGTCCAAAAACCATATTCTTTGGAGAAATTGGTGACTACCCGCAACCATGGTATGACAACTTTTACGCCGTTTACCACGGCAAGAAGTTTGTTCATCTGGTTGAACCCGCAAAATCAAAATAGGCTGTGGACTCAGACAGCGTCCTGTTCAACGCTTAGTCTGCTCTTTTGGGCGGTTCAATCCCGAACTGGATGAGAACAATGGCCAGAAATGTAAAAATCGAACTGAGAGCTGTCTTCAGTAAAACCATCCCGATTTGTTCAAATGACGAATAGTCGATGAGGAAGTACAGGAAATGATGAAGAAATAAAAGGCCAAGCATATAAGGCACAAACCATTTTAATCCCATGGAAGGAAAGGAAATGGTCATATACTCTTCGTAGCCGCCAGCCGGTACCATCCAGTTGAGGAAGTTTGCACGGAAAAATGCCATCAGCACACAGGCGGCTGTGTGAATGCCCGGAGTTGAATGAAAAATATCGACCAGAAACCCAATGGCAAATGCAAAAATCATGGTTCTCACAGCGTTGGACCCAATTGGAAGCAGAAGGATCACAGCGGTATAACTCAGGCACAAAGCCATATGAAAGGCAGGTAGCCGGCTGGCAACCAGGAAATAAATCCCCAGATAAATCAGGATCTTAAAAACCAGCTGAAATACGTTTCGTGCGATCATTCTGTTTGGCCAGTGGTGTGAAACTGAAGGGTATCTTTTTCGGCTTTCAACTTATTCTCAATCACATACACAAAGTTGAGAGAGCTAAAATCTGTAGCAAGATCAACCTCAATATTGTAAAATGTAGCATCATCTTTCAGGCTGATTTTTTTGATCACCCCAACATGGATTCCTTCCGGAAGAATATTGCTGAACTCTGAGGTACGGACGGTATCGCCCACTTTCGGCTTAAGGTGCCGGGCAACAAATTCAAGATTGGCCATGTCCGGATCATTGCCGCCCCACTTCAGGGAACCCGAGGAATGAATCCTAGAAATCTCAGCCGAGATCAGCATTTTGGAGTGAAGCAAAGAGGTGGCCGTACTGAAATGATCCGAACAAACCATTACACGGCCCACTACACCTTGTGGCGAAATAATCCCCATTCCGGACTTAATTCCGTCCAGTGTTCCCTTGTTGAGCGTGATGTAGTTATTTGGCCTTGAAACCGAGTTGTTGATCACCTTCGCTACAATGAACGTGTACTGATCGAGCATCTCCGGAATCTTTATGCTGTCCATTGCCATTTTCTGGATCGTTTGCTGTGATTTCACCAGCAATGCATTTAACCGGGCATTTTCCCCGGCCAGTTTTTCATTCTCCTGCACCAGTCCAAAATAACCGGAAACGGCATCGGAAACACCCATGATTCCGGCTGTAAACTCATTGGACGAATTCAGAAAGGCAATCTGCTGTTTGGTGTTCTTGTTGATCACCATCCAGAATGAGATTATTTCGAACAATACGAACAGGAAAAAAAGCCGGTATTCGTAAAGAAATCGAAATAAAGAACCCAATGGTTACTGCTGTTTAAATTTTGATCGGTAAAGTATTCTGATGATCAGGTCATCAGGACCGCTTTGAAATTGTCAAGGTGCTTCAGGGCCATTCCGGTTCCCCGCACAACTGCCCTCAAAGGATCGTCGGCAATGTGAATCGGAAGCTTGGTCCGCATGTGAAGGCGTTTATCAAGCCCTCTCAGCAACGCACCGCCACCTGTCAGGTGAATCCCTTTATCATAAATATCAGCAGACAATTCCGGCGGACTGATTTCCAGTGCTTTGAGAACCGCTTCTTCAATTTTCGAAACCGATTTATCCAATGCAAATGCAATTTCAGAGTAGGTAACCTTGATCACTTTCGGAATACCCGTCATCAAATCACGTCCACGTACTTCATAGTCAGGTGGAGGATTGTCCAGTTCAGACAACGAAGCACCTACTTCTATTTTAATGCGCTCGGCAGTCCGCTCTCCGATCAGGAGGTTGTGCTGGCGGCGCATATAATCAAGGATGTCTTTCGTAAACACATCACCCGCAATCCGGATTGACTGGTCACAGACAATACCTGATAAAGCGATTACCGCGATCTCAGTGGTTCCACCTCCAATATCCACAATCATTGAGCCAACCGGTTGTTCAATGTCGATGCCAATCCCGATCGCAGCAGCAAGTGGTTCGGCGATCATGTACACTTCTTTGGCACCGGCATGTTCAGCGGAGTCTTTAACCGCTCGTTTTTCAACCTCCGTAATTCCGGACGGTATACAAATCACCATTCGGTGACTGGGAGAAAACCAGCTGTTGCCCTTATAGATCATTTTGATCATTCCCCGGATCATTTGTTCGGCGGCCGTAAAGTCGGCAATCACACCATCCTTTAACGGACGGATCGTCTTAATGCTATCGTGGGTTTTCTCGTGCATTTGCATTGCCTCCTTGCCAATGGCGATCACTTTACCCGTGTTTTTGTTCAAAGCCACGATCGATGGCTCATCCACAACAATTTTGTCCTTATGAATAATCAGCGTATTGGCCGTTCCGAGATCGATGGCAATGTCGCTGGTGAAAAAATCAAATAATCCCATATAGAGTGCTAAGTGTGTGCTTAGACTTGTGTTTTCGTTTGTTGTTAATGTTTAAAATGGCGAAGTCCTGTGGTTACCATAGATAGTCCCAGTCGGTTGCATGCCTCTACAGAATCGGCGTCTTTAATGGACCCTCCTGGTTGAATGACAGAAGAAATTCCAGCCTCTGCAGCGATTTCCACGCAGTCAGGAAAGGGGAAGAAAGCATCCGATGCCATGGCTGCCCCTTCAAGACTGAGGTCAAAACCAATCGCCTTCTGAATGGCCTGTTTAAGCGCATCCACCCGGCTGGTCTGGCCTGTTCCACTTGCCAGAAGAATACCATCTTTCGCCAGAACAATGGTATTACTCTTTGTGTGCTTGACAATTTTATTGGCAAACATCAGATTCCGCCAATCCGAATCGGAAGGAGATTTTGATGTGACCACTTTGCATTCCAATGGTTCAGCAATTTTGCTGTCTGACTGTTGAACCAGTAAGCCATTGAATAGCGATTTGACCTGCCACTCAGTTTTTTTATAGTCTTTCAGGCGAAGGAGAATCCGGTTCTTTTTTGAAGAAAGAATTTCCAGTGCTTCCGGAGAGAAATCAGGTGCAACCAGGATTTCGAAAAACAGATCCTGAACCAATGCGGCCGTTTCTGCATCCACCGGTTTGTTCATTCCGATTACACCGCCGAAGGCTGAAAGAGGATCGCAGGCCAATGCTCTGGAATACGATTCATGCAACGTTTCTGAAACGGCCACACCGCAGGCATTGGTATGCTTCACGATGACGGTGGCTGGTTTTTCACTTCCAAATTCGGCAAGCAGATCGCAACAGGCACCGGCATCCACCAGATTGTTGTAACTTAATTCTTTACCATGAATCTTTTGGAAGACGTCTTTCAGATTTCCATAGAATGAGGCTTTCTGATGGGGATTTTCACCGTAACGCAACGGAGCACCAGGTCCTGCAACCGCTATCCATTTCTCCGGCATATCACTGCTTTCTTCCTCTAACGATACTAAATACTGACTGATGGCTGCATCATACGCAGCTGTAATCTGAAAAGCTTTTGCTGCCAGATGTTTGCGTGTTTTCAGCGAAATGAACCCATTGTTTTCAAGCAATTCATTCGCCAGAAACCGGTAGTCAGATGGATCAGCCAGAATCACCACATCCTGGTAATTTTTAGCAGCTGCCCGTATAAGGGAAACTCCGCCGATGTCTATTTTTTCAATGATGTCTTCGTGGCTCCCTCCTGCCAGAACCGTTTCATCAAACGGATAAAGATTCACAACCACCAGATCGATGGAAGGAATATCAAATTCAAGCAGTTGCGACTGATCTTCCGCCATATTCCGACGGTTTAGAATTCCGCCTAATACTTTTGGATGGAGCGTTTTTACCCGCCCACCCAGCATTTCAGGAAATTGGGTGAGGTCTTCCACAGGCCGGGCGTCAAACCCTGCATCCTGAAGAAATTTGAGGGTCCCTCCTGTTGAAATCATGCCGACTCCAAACTGATCCAACGCTTCCGCTACGATATTGAGACCATCTTTATAGTAGGTGGAAAGCAAAGCCGTTTTAATCTGGATCATAAATTTGTGGAGCCCTCTGTTTTCAGAGGGGCAAAGATAGATAAATGGTTTGCATCAACGTATGGAAAAGCGAGATTAAACCACACTGGTCAAACTCTCCTTTCCCGGAAGAATTGTTTCATCAAAAGTCTCGATTCTTCGGCCATTACCCCCGGTACCATTTCAGTGGCTGGATGCAAAAGGTGTGGCTGAAACAATGAAAAACCACGTTTTTCATCTCCGGCTCCCCAAACAACCGTTTTGATCTGGGTCCAGTATAGCGCAGCCGCACACATCGGACAAGGCTCGAGACTCACATATAAAACACAATCTTTGAGGTATTTGGAGTTAAAATGTGCACAAGCCGATGTAATGGCGATCATTTCCGCATGGGCCGTAGCATCGTGAAGCAACTCGGTCTGGTTGTGAGCTTTGGTTATGATTTTACCGTCGCACACAAGGACGGCTCCCACCGGAACTTCCCCGTTTTCAGACCCCAGCTCTGCCATCGACAAGGCTTTCCGCATATAAAACTCATGATCGTTCGCAGTTGGTGACATTTGTCTGACAGAATTATTCGTGATCAAAAAAAGAGCCGGCCCAGGTAAATGGGCCGGCTCCAGCGTTATTTGCTTTTTGGTCGATCCGGTGTAAGGATCAAGGATGCAATACTAATACTTTTTTGGAAATCTTCGAATCTCCCGAAAAAATAATTACGTTGTAAAGGCCGTTTGGCAAATTATCTACGCTTAATTCGGCTTTTTCCAGATCATTATTCGGAGAAGTCAATGCCTCTTTCTTCCAGGTTTTTCCTTTCATATCAACCATCATAACAGTTGCGCCTTCAAACCATCCGAGTTCAGATTTGGAAAGAACAATTTTGTCGCTGGCCGGATTTGGATACAGTTGAAAATCGGAAGGTGATTCATTCGATGTAAATTCAGATTGAATCTCACGATTCACACCACCTGAAACTACGACATTGTAATCTTCTACTTCACCATATGTGAAAGTCTCGCAGCTGGTTCCGTACGCTCCGTACTTCATGACAACCCGCATTCTTGTAGTTCCGTTTTTCGCTGTTGCCGGTACGGTAATGGTTGTAGACAAATTAGCGGCTGAAGATGAACTTCGGCTAACCACCTGCTCACCGGCGTCTGTAAACACACCGTTTTTATTCCAGTCAATATACACTCTCCAGTACTCAGTATAAGCAGTTGAGGTGAAGGCAGCACTGTATCCCAACGAGTAAGAAGAGCCGGCTGTGACATTCGCAGATGCGGTGGTGTAATAAATATATCCGGCATCTTTACCAGACGTGCGGGTCATACCACCCAATGAAACCCGGTCGATCCACTCATCTGCCTGGCTGGTTCCTTTGGATGTACAATAGGTTACCGTTCCGGAAGACAGTGTGGTGAAGGTTCCCTGACTGCTCACAGCACTGGTACCTCCGGCACAAACACTCTGAACCTGGAATACATACGCTGTCGCAGCAACCAAACCTGTCAGGTTGTAGCTCGTTGCTGATGTCGTTACACTGGTAAAACTGGCAGCCGCAGCTGTTTTATACTGAAGATTATACGATGTAGCACCAGAAACTGCTGTCCAGCTGACAGTTGCAGTGGTTTGTGCAATTGCGGATGAAGCAAGTCCTGTTGGTGTTCCGCAGGTTACTCCTGCCGATGCAGTGGTGAAATTGGTCGTTGCACTATAAGCACTCGACCCACCGGAACAAATTGTCTGAACAGCAAACTTGTAACTTGTAGCTGCGGTAAAACCAGATGCATTGTAGCTGTTGGTGGCTGTACTGTAAGTGCCCAGCAGTGTGTTCGCTGCATTATACACCTGAACATTGTAGGTAACAGCACCGGAAACAGCTCCCCATCCAAGGGTGGCAGTTGTTTGCGTAATAGCAGATGTTGTCAGACCTGCAGGAACTCCACAGGTTGTTCCCGTTGGATTGTTACAACCACTGGAATTGGCAAGTGAAGCACGGGCACCACCTGGGGCAAGGACAGAACGCATGCGGGTTGCCTGTCCGGCAGAGAACATATACATACAGGCATCATCGGTGTAGTCCATGTAGTTCATATACATATCGCTGGTGTTACTGCAGGAAGCAGTTGGATATGAAGGGCATCCGTAGTTTTCATCAGCCTGGTTCGGAGTATCGGCAACGTTGTCGGTTCCGGAACAGGAAGTACCGTCATCACCCCAGATGTGGTTCAGATTTAGCCAGTGGCCAACTTCATGGGTTCCTGTCCGGCCTTTATTGAATGGGGCAACTGAAGAACCGCCTCTTCCGAAATAGCGGTAGTCAATTACGACACCATCCGTAGAAGCAGGACCGCCAGGGAACTGAGCGTACCCCAGAATTCCACCCCCGATGTTGCAAACCCAGAGATTCAGATAAGTGGATGTATTCCAGGCTGCTTTTCCATTGGTAGACGCCGATTTTACAGCGTCATTGGTTCCAAATGTCGTTCTGGTTGTAACTGTCCGGGTGATACCGGTGGTCGCTGCACCAGTTGGATCCTGCTTTGCCAGACAAAACTGGATTTCTGCATCGGATTTCAAACCTGCAAACAGGGCAGGTGTGTTCACATGGTCTGCATTGAGCATCCGGTAATCTTCGTTCAGAACAGCAATCTGGCTGAGAACCTGCGCATCTGAAATGTTTTCAGCGGCAGTACGGTACACGATATGAACAACAACAGGAATGGTATACACAATACCTGTCGCTTTGTCTGTTCCTTGTTGTTTCTCGAATCTTTGCGTGTTTTCTTCAATCTGCCTCCGGTTATTTTTGATTTCCGGATGAGATTGAATCAGGTGCTGGTGGTGTTCTACGGAACCGCAATTCCGCTGGGCCCAACTGCTGAAAGGTAGACTTAACAGCAAGGCAATTTGTAACAGTCTGAATTTCATTTGAAACGATTTGATAATCCGCAAACGTTCAAATTTGAATTGATTTATCAAACTAAAAAATCACTCAACTCAAAAAAAAGAACTGTTTTTCATCGTAACACAAGACTTAATCAAAATTAAATTCGGTAAAATTTCAAATTGGAAAGGTAAAATTTTGTGGGCAACAAGAAATAGTTCAATCAGTATCCCGAAAAACTCCAATCGCATAAGTCCGGATTTCATACAAAATACAATCGCATTCTGAAAAATACACTTCCGGAATCCGTTCGATTAACCAGATTTGTGCATGATTCTGGTCGATACCCACACGCATATTTTTGGCGAACAATTTCAAACCGATCTGGCTCCTGTCGTAGAACGTGCCGTAAAGGTTGGAGTTCAATGGATGCTTCTGCCCAATATTGAAAGCTCAACGATCGGCATGGTGTCAGATGCCTGTGCCCAACATCCTCAACTAAAACCGATGTGGGGACTTCACCCTTGCCACGTACTGGCCAATTGGAGAGAAGAACTGGATACCATTTATCCGATGTTTGATCAGTTTCCCGCCGCTGCTGTCGGAGAAATCGGGCTTGATCTTTACTGGTCGAAGGAATTTATTGAAGAGCAAAAGCAGGCACTGACGGTTCAGTTGGGCTGGGCATTGGAGAAATCGATTCCGGTCTCACTCCACACCAGAGAAGCAACCCGAGAAGCCATTGATCTTGTCAAACCATTTGCAGCCCAAGGTATACGGGGTGTTTTCCATTGTTTTTCCGGTACGGAAGATGAGGCCAGAGAAATTATAGCTATGGGATTTTTTCTGGGTGTGGGCGGAAGTATTACGTATAAGAAAAACTCCCTCCGCGATTTTATCAGCCGGATTCCGCTGGATCACATCGTCCTGGAAACCGATGCACCCTACCTTCCTCCTGTTCCGTACCGGGGAAAACGAAATGAACCCGCTTATCTTCAGGAAGTTGTCTATGGACTTTCGGACCTTTACGAAATAAGTCCGGCACGAATTGCAGAAATAACCACTGCAAATGCAGTTTCTTTATTTGATTTGGAATCCCATTAATAACCGTCTGAAAAGGCTGTTTCCGCTTATTTTAAAGAACATTTGAACATTGAAAGATCAGGAGAAACCATCCGGTGAATACAAAACCATTCAGGTAAAGAAAAGTCCTGACCCCAAAGCGGCGTCGGTGATGCTGATTTACACAGGAGGAACGCTGGGAATGGTATTTGAAGAATCTGCCCAGACACTCGTTCCGTTTGACTTCGAGCAGATTCTCAGTCAGATCCCGGAGATTGATAAGTTCAATCTGAACCTGACGGTGATTTCGTTTCATCAACTGATTGATTCTGCCAACGTGCAACCATCGCACTGGATCACGATGGCGAGTCTGATCGAGCAACATTATGATGGATATAATGGTTTTGTGATCATTCACGGGACCGATACCATGGCCTATTCGGCTTCGGCCCTAAGTTATCTTCTGGAAGACCTGAACAAGCCTGTCATTTTTACTGGAGCTCAGCTACCGATCGGTGCCGTCCGGACAGATGCGAGGGAAAACCTGATCACCGCCCTGGAAATTGCTTCGGCCCGACGGGATGGAAGACCGATTGTGCCGGAAGTCTGTGTGTTTTTCAGCAACAAACTTCTGCGTGGCAACCGGGCCAAAAAAATCGAAAGTGCGCAGTTCCGGGCGTTTGAAAGCAAAAACTATCCATCATTGGCTACCTGCGGAATCCGGATCGACTACAATTTCAATGTGATCAAACCCTATCAGCCGTACAGCAAGCTAAAGGTCTACAAAAAGATGGACAGCCATGTGACCATTCTCAAGCTTTTTCCTGGCATCAACTATGTTACGGTGAAGGCTATTCTGGAAATTCCGGGATTGAGGGGAGTCGTGCTGGAAACCTACGGATCCGGAAATGCAGAGACCAGCGACTGGTTCATTGGCCTTCTGAAAAACGCCATTGACAGCGGAATGCTCATTTACAATGTGAGCCAGTGCAACGGTGGCACCGTCACACAAGGACGGTACGAAACTTCACGCCACCTACAGGACATCGGAGTGTTGAGTGGTGCTGATTCAACCACCGAAGCGGCCATCACCAAACTGATGTTTCTTCTTGCCAACCAGGAATTTCCGGCCGATGCCCGCCGTTATCTGGTTCGGGCAATCCGGGGAGAGATGAGCTAGCTGACAAAAATATCCGGAAAGCTTCCTTTCTTTGCACCTTCATGGCACAACTACGCATCGTCTTATTTTTCCTTCTGATCATTTTTTCTTCCTGCAGTAAATTCTCTAAACTGCAGAAATCGGACGATCTGGATGTGAAGCGGGAAGGCGCTTATGCCTATTACGACAAAAAAGATTTTTACCGTGCTTCTCAGTTGCTGGAGGAATTGATTCCTCTTTTAAAGGGAACAGAGAACGCTGAAAAAGCCGAATTCCTGTATGCCATGTGCCAGTATGAACTCCGGCTCCTGGAATCATCGGCTTTCTATTTTGACTATTTTCTGGAAACCTATCCCCGAAGCATTTACGCTGAAGAAGCCTCCTATATGGTGGCATTGTCTCAGTTTGAAAATTCTCCTTCATACTATCTGGACCAGGGAAATACAGACAAAGCGATTCTGGCGATTGAAAATTTTATAAATAAATATCCGGATTCTGAGCGAAGGCCGAAGTGCCAGACGATGATCGACCGGCTGAATGAAAAGCTGGAGACGAAGGATTTTGAAAATGCCCGTTTGTTTTACCAGGTGATGGAATATAAATCGGCCATCATCACATTGAATAATTTTGCCAAGGATTATCCAAACTCACCGGAAAGGGAGCAGGCATTGTACATCCGGATTCTGGCGGCGTTCAAACTGGCGAAAAACAGCACGGATGCGAAAAAGCCGGAGCGTTTTCAACAAACAATAGATTTTTATACTACTTTTGTCGATTCATTTCCAAAGAGCAAAAAACTGAAGGAACTGGAGAATGTTTTTGACTACTCCAGCCGGCAGTTGGCTCTGGCGAAGAAAGATTCAAAATGAAAAAACAGAAAATAGATCCCACCCGGCAGTTACGTTCTGCCAGTCCGAAAATTCCGGTTTCTGCGGTAACACGAGATCTGGATTCGATCATCGAACCAACCGGAAACCTGTATGAGTCCATCGTTGTGATTGGCCGCAGGGCCCGTCAGATCGGAACCAAAGAAAAAGTGGAGCTCACTGAAAAGCTGGCTGAGTTCGCCACCGGGATCGACAACCTCGAAGAAATTTTCGAAAACCGGGAGCAGATTGAAATCTCCCGCCACTTTGAAAGACAACCAAAACCAACAGCAACTGCGATTGACGAGTTTCTGGACGGTAAATTGTTTTTCCGCAAAGCCGACGAAAACGAAGCCGAATAATTTCCGGCTATCATCATAACAAAAAAGCTGCGCTTACTGCGTGGCTTTTTTTATGCCCTGTTCCGAACCCATGCATGGTTTCTTAATCAAAAATGGTACTGGATTTGACGTAGATATCGATGGAATTCCGCAAGACTTCAGCTTCCGGAAATTGAAACACCAGGCTGATTTTCAGCGGGTGAAATGAGGGTTTTTCCTGCTGAACATTTGCTGACCAGGCCTCACTGCCGAATTTTCTTTGGGCATTGACAATTTTGCCTTTACTTCGGACCTTTAAAAAATTTAATCTTTAATGGCGACACCAAATCAAGCATTGACACAGGATGCAAGTCATCCCAAGGGCTTGTATATTTTGTTCTTCACCGAAATGTGGGAACGCTTCGGGTACTATCTCATGCTGGGAATCTTTTCCCTCTATATGCTCGATGGTTGGAACAACGGAGGTATGGGTTTTGACCCCGGCAAAAAATCTGATATTTACGGAACCTACCTCGGACTGGTTTACCTCACACCGTTCATTGGCGGACTGCTGGCCGACCGGATTCTGGGATACCGCCGGTCCATTGTGCTGGGTGGCCTTATGATGGCAGCCGGTTATTTCTGCCTTTCGATTCACAGTGAAACTACTTTCTTTATTGCCCTGGGCCTTGTGATCTGTGGCAACGGATTTTTCAAACCGAATATTTCAACGCTTGTCGGGAACCTGTACAGCACCGATGAACTGAAAAGTAAAAAGGATGCCGGCTACAACATTTTCTACATGGGCATCAACGTGGGGGCCTTCATCTGCAACTTCGTCGCTGCGTACATGCGCATCAATTACGGATGGGGTTATGCCTTCGCTGCGGCAGGTGTGGGTATGTTGCTTGGTGTAACCATTTTCCTGGCAGGCACACAGCACATTAAACATGTGGATGTGGTGAAGCCTCTGAAAGACGGCGATATGCCAACAGGCAAAATCCTTGGAATGACGGTACTGCCAATGTTTATATTCGGAATTCTGGGCTATATCTTTCCCGGAAACATTCTGGGTACCGATACCAACGACGCCTTTATTTTCGGTTGTTTACCTGTCATCGGTTTCTTTATTTACCTGGCATTTACTGCAGAAGCCAAAGAAAGCCGGGCCATCAAAGCACTGCTGGCTGTGTTTACCTGCGTGATTTTATTCTTTGCGATTTTCCACCAGAACGGTGATGCACTCACCATCTGGGCAGAGGACCATACCGACCGCAAAATGCCGGAAAGCATTTCAACCGCCGCCAATTCCATCGGCATGGCCCAGGTTGTGGTGAACAATGACATCGTGTCAAGTGATGAAAACACCTTCAATGCCACCATCAAAAGCATGCGGGATCAGGAAAATGCGATGCCTGCTGTTACCAAAGAAGAGCTTCAGGCCAAAGGAAAATTTGCCGGTCAGATCGGGCAACTGGAAAAATCACGCAAGTATTTTGAAAGTCTTCCCGGTGATCAGATTCCTCCAAAAGGACAGGATCTTAAACTATATTCAACCGAACTGTACCAATCGATGAACCCATTCTGGGTAGTGGTTCTGACGCCACTTGTGATCGGTTTCTTCGGATTTCTCCGTGGCCGGAACAGCGAACCAAGTACGCCAACCAAAATTGCCATTGGTCTTATCATTACTGCCCTTTCCTCTTTGGTGATGGTGGGCGCTGTCCTTTCGACCAACAACCTGACGGGAAAAGCCGGTTCTTTCTGGCTCCTGGCTTCGTACGGTGTGATTACGATCGGGGAACTTTGCCTGTCGCCAATGGGACTGTCACTCGTTTCCAAACTTTCGCCGCCAAGGATTACCGCTCTGATGATGGGTGGATTTTTCCTCGCTATTTCGGTAGGTAACAAACTTTCCGGTATGCTTTCGGGTATGTGGGAAGGATTCGAGCACAAAGAAGATTTCTTCTACATGAACTTCGGACTGGTTCTCGCAGCCGGGATTCTTTTGTTTCTGATGCTGAAATGGCTCAATGGCGTCATGCGTGAAAACAAACTTTTTTAATCAACAACTACATCCATCAAAAGCCGTGTTTCATCGCGGCTTTTTTTATCATACCAAACTAAAATGCAACAGACACAGACCTTAGATCAGATACAGACCTTTGAAGGAAAGTATCCGAAACAGTTGTGGTATCTCTTCTTCTCTGAAATGTGGGAGCGCTTCTGCTTCTACGGAATGAGGGGAATGCTCACCTTTTTTATGGTGAATCACCTGTTCATGGAAGAGAAACAGGCCAACCTTCAGTATGGAGCGACTCAGGCATTTGTTTATGCGTTTACCTTCATCGGTGGTTTGTTTGCCGATAAAATTCTGGGTTTCCGGAAGTCGCTTTTCTGGGGTGGCCTGCTTATGATCACCGGAAGTCTGATCCTGGCATACGATCCAAAGGAGTTTTTCTTTCTGGGTCTGAGCTTCAACATCATCGGGACGGGTTTCTTTAAACCCAACATCTCCACGATGGTGGGTGCTCTATACAAAGAAGGCGACAGCCGACGGGATGCCGGATTTTCGCTGTTTTATTCCGGAATCAATATCGGGGCACTGTTGGGTGGATATGCCTGCGTCGCCATTGGGAAAGGTGCCTTACTTGGTTCAATGGTTCCCGAAGCGCTTCGCTGGAATGTGGCCTTCGGACTTGCCGCTGTGGTGATGACCATAAGCTTGATCACATTTGTTTATACACGCAGCACATTGGGTCCAATCGGATTGTCGCCTTTCCAATCCGCAGAAGGCAAAACCGAAGAGGGAAAAAAATGGTATGAATATGTGGTGTATGCAGGTGCGCTGGCTGCGATTCCGTTGATTATGATGATGGTAGCCAATACGGAATACACCGATATTTTTATGTACATCATCGGGCCGTTCAGTTTGCTCTATCTGGTGTATGAGATGACCCGCCACTCAGCTGCGGAAGCCAAAAAACTGGCGGCTGCGTTGTTGTTCATACTTTTCTCAGTTGTTTTCTGGGCCATTTTCGAACAGGCAGGAGGATCCCTCAGTTTGTTTGCTGCCAATAACCTGAGCGACAAAATGCTGGGCGGAATGCTCACTCTGGATCCAAACGGTGTGAACAACGCTGCCAACAGTTTGTTCGTGATTCTCTTTGCTCCGGTTGTGGGTTTGCTGTGGGTCTGGATGTCGGGCCGGAAGATGGAGCCCAATACAGTGGTGAAATTTGGCCTGGGCTTCCTGTTTCTGGGAATTGCCTTCTATGCCTTCTATGCCTGCCGCTTTTTTGCCAATGAAGACGGTGTGGCCTCTCTCGACGTATTCACCATCGCCTATTTTGTTGTAACCCTCGGAGAACTGTGCCTGTCTCCCATCGGACTGTCCATTATGACCAAACTTTCGCCAGCCCGGCTTCAGGGTTTGATGATGGGAATGTGGTTTCTGGCAAGTGCGTACGGACAATATGTGGCCGGATTATTTGGCGCCAGTATTGTATCGGTAGCCACCAATCCAACTCCAATGGACAAGCTACTTTCTTACACTGAAGGCTACAAGCAATTTGCACTCTATGCGATCATCGCCGGGGTGTTGCTCATTGTTATTTCTCCGCTGATCCGGAAACTGATGCAGGAGGTGAAATAAGGAAGTGGCGGAAGAGAAATCTGGTTCAGTTCCGGAATTTTCCATTCCCCTTACTCCCCGCTTTTCTCCAGCTCTTTTTTCAACTTCTGATGCAACGCCCGGGTTTCGGCCTGTAAGGTGTTGTACAAATTTATATGCCCATTGGCAACATTGATCCGCTCCTGCAACGCATTCATCAGGTGAAGTGAATTGGCAGGATCAGAAAGCTGATTGTCCGAAGCAGCCTTCAGGAATTGCAAACTGGCACTGTCCAGGATCCGGTTGGAGAGCTCATTCATTTCCGGATCGTCGATGTCGCTCACAAACCGGGTCTGGTCAAACAACACCGGATTAAACAGCGCATCCACCAGCCGGGCATTGTTGTTGTTCACAATCAGATTCACCCTTTCCAGATTGTGGTAGTAGCGAACAATGGCCCGTTTGACAGTATCGTTCCGTATGAGTCCGATCGTTCCGGTGGAAATGAGTTCTTTAAAAGTTGTGTTGGTTGGGTTGAACGTTCTTCGTGAAGCCAGCGAATTAAGCTGAGGCAGCACCGAATCCATCTGGTGAAAACCTTTATGACGCACGAAATGTTGCACCACTTCCACGCCATGATCGGAATAAGCAGTTTCAATCCGGATAAATTCCGTCAGTAAAACCGATTGTTCGTCAAGATCGGAACAAAGATTGGCCAACGACTGTGCTTCCTGACGGTTTTCGGCTTGCTGCTTATTCCAGTTGTCCAGACTCAGGGCAATGAGAATGCCGATCACCACCAGCACGATTTCACCCAGGGCATAGGCCAGATAGCGACTGATCTGGTTTCCGGACAGCATTTGTTCACGGACGGAGCGGAAGATTCGGAGCATGTTTTACAGACAGGTAAAAGGACGGTTTCGTGATCAATCGAACCACTTCAATCCTGACCAAATCAACAGAAAACTTTTTACTCAACTCCTTCTTTTCAATTCCAGCCATGAATTCTAATACGAATCTTCCGGACAGACCATACAATGGCTGGAACCTAATGAAGTCCATCCCGAAGAAAAATATGGATTGCAGTATTCTCCCGATGTAAAACCGGGACAAGTGCTGTGGCCAAGAAGACCTTTTAGGCATCAAATGCAGCTTGTTCAAAATCAGACTCGTTTTAACCGCAGAGTAACACGGAGAGAAATACAAGAGAATCGCTGAGTATTTCAAATTGAAAGAAGTGTTTTATGATTGGCAACATTGTTTTTGCTTAACTAAACGACATTGATTTGTAATCACACAATAGAAAACAATCGTTTTGGTTACAGAATTTGTAATCATGGCACTTGTAATCGAAATGTTGATTACAATGCTCTTGATTACAAAATGAATTTTTTGTTTCTTGCCATAGTACATCATTTTTCATCAGCATGGAAAACATCCCATTACGCAGGCAACTGGGTTTTACCCAGGAAAATTTTGCCATTTACCTCAACGTATCCAAAAGTCTGGTTGCACTGTTCGAAACCGGTAAACGGAGCTTAAGTGCGGCTGCAAGTCAGCGTTATGTTTCGCTGTTCAATAACTGGAAAGAATTTGAAAAAAACTGGATCCAGTCTCCATCAAAACCCATCCCGACAGAACAAGTGAGTGAGGCGAGAGAATTTCTGGAAAAAGAGGTTTTTCGTCTGAGGAATGAAAGGGATAAGGAAATAATCCGGCAGAATAAATCCGCACAACCCGAAATGGACTACCCAAAAGTACAAGCCTTCCTTCAACAGGAATTCGAAAAGGCAGAATTGGGAAATGAACAACACATTCTCAAGGGTGTGATTCTTCTAAATGTAGCCAAACAAGCCGAAGTTTCAGGATCGCTGGTGAACAATCTTCAGAAATCTTTGCAGGCACGCTTCCTCGATTTTCAGATATCAGAATACCAGAAAGAACTGGATCAGCTCGGAAAACAATCTGATTCGCCAGGCTAATGTCATAGCCTTTACATTCTTTATGCAACAAGCTTACTTTCCCCGGCCAATCAGGATTTCAGCCAGTTCAACAGATCGGTGATCATGTCCTGCGTAATGGTGTGCACCGCCGGATATTCGCGGTAATAGGGTTTCAACCCCAGTGAAGTCACAAACGAAAGGGCATTTCGTGCCTGCACAACTGCGATCATCGGGTCCTGCGTTCCGTGCGAAATGAAAACCCGGAGAGGTTTGAGTTTCTCTTTGGGTGCCGTCCGTGTTTTGACTTCGTCCAGCAAACGGCCGCTCAGCACGACAATGCCTTTGAGTAATTCTGGTCGGGTGAGGCCCACGCTGTATGACATAATCCCTCCCTGACTAAACCCTCCCAGGTACACCTGTTTCGGATCGACCGGTTCCGTCCTTTTTATTTCTTCGATCAACTGAACCAACTGCAAACGACTTTTTTCGGCAACCGCTGCATCGTATACCGGTTTTCCCGACGAAAAATCGACGGGATACCAACTGTAACTGTCTTGTCCCAATGTATAGGGTGCCCGAACTGATAACACCATCAGGTTGTCTGGCAACTGACCGGCCAGAGAAAACAGATCCTCTTCATTGGAGCCTACGCCATGAAGCAGAATCAGCACCGGTGATTTGGCGGATGCTGTTTTGGGCGAATGTTTGAGGTATGACAAACCCGCCTTGGTGGAATGCAGCACCGGTTTCTGGGCCATGAGGGAGAAGGAGAAAAGGAGGAAGAATAGGAATGGGCATGGTGTGTGAGACACACACCATGGGTTTATTTTTAATGTAGCGTGGGACACGCTACATGGCGGTGTGGTAAATCTGAAAACCAATTTTATTCTCTGCGCTTCTCTGCGGAAAACCTCTGTTCGCTCCTGATGTAAAATCGGGACAGGTCCCACGGTTCCTGACTTTTGGGACGGCATGATTTCAGAATGATTCATCAGGCTTTTTCGATTCGCACAGAAGTCATCGACAGAGAACCACCCACCGCTTTGTCGTTGAACAGGGACACTTTATCTTTTTCACTCTTGAGCGCCAGTACATAAAGTAGTGGCAGAAAGTGCTCAGGTGTGGGAATCGACAGATCGAAAGGACGGCCCTGAGATTTGAAGTTGATCAGCGATTTGTGATCGCCATTGAGAATGAACTGGTTCATTTTGTGCCGGGCCTCCAGTGCCCAGTCGAAGCCATAATTATCGGCGTTCAGTTTGTCCCAGGCCACCATTCCCAGGTTGTGGATCATGTTGCCGCTTCCGACAATGAGCACACCTTTTTTCCGGAGGGCCGCCAGTTCCCGGGCCAGATCATAGTGATACTGCGGGGGCTTGGTGTAGTCAATGCTCATTTGAATCACCGGAATATTGGCCTTTGGGTAAAGGTGCATGATCACCGACCAGGCACCGTGGTCAAGTCCCCAACTTTGGTCGAGACCTACTTCCGTTTTGGTGATGAGGGCCTTGGTTTGCTTCGCCAGTTCGGGACTGCCAGGTGCGGGATACTGTACGTCGAACAGGGCCTTTGGAAAACCACCGAAATCGTGAATCGTCGGTGGTTTCCCCATGGCGGTGACAAATGTGCCGCGGGTTTCCCAGTGCGCCGACACACATAAAATGGCAGTCGGCGTGGGCACTCCTTTGGCGCTGTTCCGGAAACCGGTTACAAATTCATTTTCTTCGATGGCATTCATCGGACTGCCATGCCCCAGAAAAAGGACGGGCATTGTTTCGGTGCTGCCCATGGGTTCAGTTATCTTACTAAGTTCGTTGAGGTTCATAGCGTTACCAGCAAAAGGGAGCAGGGCCAATGCTTTCAGAAAATCTTTCCTTTCCATTTGTTTCGTGAATGATCCGGAGCGTTGGTTTGTCTCCTGTAACTCAGGTCAAAACTGAGATTTTGTTGTCAATGATTGGTAACACTAATCGGAAAATATGTTGTGATATCAGGAAAGGAGATTTTACGTCGTTCCCTTAAGTAGTTTTTTTCAGGTCTCAAAAGAAAGGGGATGTCTAAAAAGTCTCTCAACGCCAGATCTAATCAACCTGGTATTCAATTAGAACTTTATGTATTTTCTATGTGACCTATGTTTCTATGTGGTTAAATGACTCATTTTAAACCACATAGAAACATAGAAGCACATAGGATTTTTCTATGTGAATATTGATTCTGATCTAAAAAAACAGAGTGTCTCACCTTTTTGGACAGCCACTTTCGGTCTTAACGCAAAGACATAGAAAGTATCTTCTTCATTTCCTCGCGGAATTCGGAAGGCGTTTGCCCGGATTTCTTTTTAAACACATTGGTGAAATATGATTTCTCGTTGAAGCCCAGTTCGAAACCGATTTCGGAAATGGTTTTGTCGGAATTGAGAAGCAGGTTTTTGGCCTCGATCAGTTTGCGGGTTTCGATGATTTCGGTGACACTCTGGTTGAGGATGTTGCGGCAGATGAGGTTGAGATTGCGTGACGACATAAACAGCTTCTCTGCATAGAAATCGACCCCTTCCGGACGGCGGAAGTTTTCTTCCAGAATACGCAGGAAGTTTTTGAAGGTGATGTTCTGGGTTTTCTGTATGCCTTTTTCGTCGGGCTGGATCTTGCTTCGTTCCGATTCGATCATGGCGAAAAGGGCTTCCAGCAGGTGGCGGATCACCGAAAAATCGGGAAAAGCCTGTTCCATTTCCAGCGACATCATACTGCAGAGCGAGGCCATCCGCTGGAAGCAGGGCCCATCGGGCATCGAAAAACCTGCGTGGTCATGGTAGTTGGAATAGAGCTGAAAGGTGGTTTCGGGAATGAACTCACTTTTGAAGCGGATGACCCACATTCGACACCGTCCGTTGGCAATCTGTGGAAAGACGCGGTGCACTTTCCCTTTGGTTACAAAACTGATAAGAGGTGCTTCGAACCGGGTGGTTTTGAAGTCAATGAAATGATCAAGCGTACCTTCCGTTCCGATGATGAGTTCTTCGAAATCGTGGGAGTGCGGCTCATTGGGCATGGCTTCAAGCCGTCGGATTTCGTCCTCGTCGATGGTAAAAATCCGGAACAGGGGTGTCATAGAGGTGGAGCCGTTGAAAAGAAAGGCAATCTACAAACAGTGGCGGGAAAGTGGCAAATTGAGGTAGTCTGCAAAAGGTCAAGCATTGACTCTGAATGCAACCTGCCCGAGACTAAGAATAGTAGGTGATGGCGCCATCGGGTATGGTGCGATGGAACGTCGGGTTCTGCGCCCGGAGCGATTTTTCTCCCGACTCCAAATGACAATCATTAGAACGATGAATGGAGTGGAATGGGCGAAGGGTTTTCCGGCTCACGTAAATTTCTCTAGTTTTGCCTCCCCGTTGAACGATACCATGTCCAATTGGCATGATCTCGCTCAGATTTTTGCACCGTCGCCTGGAATGAATAAACTGACATCTGCTATATTTCGCAACCTGATTTCCGGCAAACCGGTTGAGGATCTGTTGGTTGAAGAACTGGAGCAACACTACTGGATGCTGAATCCGGAACATTCGGAATCAAAATGGTTTCCGGATGCCATCTGGCAAACGATGGGGTACGACCCCGGAATACTGGCAGAAACAGAGAAACAAAAAATCGATTTTATCCATCTGGAAGATCTCGAGGCCTTCCTTGAACTGGCCAGGACTTCTGCCGAAAACGGTCAGAAAACCTGCGAAAAAACCATCCGGTGCCGTCATAAAAATGGCAGTCAGATCTGGTGGCACTGCAAAGCATTCCACTTTACAGGGACAGATCTGATTGGTGGAGATCCCTGGCTGGTGCGCAAAGCGGATATCACAAAAGAAAAGCAGGCTGAAATAACCATGAATGTGGCCAACCAGAACCTTCGGAAAATTCTGTTCGGGCTTGGTGACCTTGTCTTTGCTGTGGACAAAAACTTTATTGTGACGCAGTACTACCAGAACCGTGACAATGAGTTGCTGTTTACGTTGCCTTCACAATTTGTGAACAAACACCTGAAGGAAATGGGACTGGCTGATGAAGACCTGAGGTTATTTATCATCACCATCCACGAGTCGAAGGAAGAATCGGTGTCACAGGAACTGGAATTTAAACTGACGGTAAACGACAAAACCGAATACTACACAGCCACGGCCTCTTCTCTGAAAGACGAACATGGTCAGCTGCTGGAAACCATTTTTATCGCCACCAATGTAACCGAGAAGCGACTGGCTGAAGTGCGGTTGCAGGAGCTTTCTCTGGTGGGATCCAAAACAACTGACCTTACCATTATCACCGATCCGTTTTGCCGGATTACCTGGGTGAACAAAGCATTTGAAGACCATACCGGCTACAAACTCGAAGAAATTACGGGGAAAGATCCGGCCAGTTTTCTTCATGGTCCGGAATCAGATCCGGATTCCATCAGCCGTGTGCAGCAAGCCCTGAAAGCGAGGGTTCCGGTTCAGGATTCGATGGTCAATTATTCCAAGGACGGCCGCAAATACTGGGTGGATTTCCGCATCGATCCTGTTTTCAACGAAGTGGGAATGTGCAGCCACTTCATCTCGATCGAACGCGATGTAACGGAGCGAAAAAAGGCAGAGGAAGAACTGGCCAGCACAAGGGCGTTCCTTCTGGAAACCAACCGGGTAGGCAAAGTAGGAGGCTGGAGTTATGATGTGGCCACCGACAAGGTTTTCTGGACCGAAGTAACCCGTGAAATCCACGAACTGCCGGATGATTTTGAGCCGACGGTTGAAAAGGTAATCCAGTTTTACAAGGAAGGAGAAAGCCGGCAGAAGTACTTTGAAGTGGGGATGAACGCCATCCGGAATGGAGTGCCCTACGATGTGGAACTGCAGATTGTGACCGCCAAAGGGAAAGATGTCTGGGTCCGTGCGATTGGCAAAGTCGATTTCAAGGACGGAGTCTGTACCCGCCTGTACGGTACATTTCAGGACATCAGCTCATTCAAAAAAGTGGAAGATGAACTGAAGCAATCGACCCTTCGCCTTCAGAATCTGACGAATCATGTGCCGGGTTGTCTGTACCAGTATGAATTACTGGAAGACGGCAGTTTTCTGCTTCCATATGTGTCCGAAGGAATCCTGGGATTGTCCGAAATACCGTATGATGAAGTGAGGGAAAATCCGAATCTCATATTTGAGCTTATTCACCACGATGATCTGCATCGGGTTCAGTCGGCGATTCAGTCTTCCTACGAAACCATGGAACAATGGCAATGTGATTACCGCATTGTGACCCGGTCGGGCAAGGAGAAATGGGTGCGGGGAATTTCACGGCCGCAACGATTTGAGTCGGGTGTTTCGTGGTTTGGGTTTTTGCAGGAGATTACTCCTTCAGTAGCCCATTCTTTTTAGCCATCGGTCGGACATCAATTCATCGGGATTCCCGCTGAATTTGAGGGAACTGCCTCTTTTATTCTTTCGGGATTGGGTGTAGGTTTGTCGCCTCTTTTTACTTTCTTACTTTATTTAATTAACCATCATGAAATTTACCTTGCTCAAGGTATGCCTGTTTGTGCTTGCAGGTGTATCCACTGCTTTCGGGCAGCTCACCTGGGAAGGTGGTGTAAACCCGGAACAGAATCAACCCGGGACCATCCTTTTCAACGCTGCCGGAACACCACTCGCCAATGCAACCGGAACCTTATATCTCCACACGGGTGTGACCCTGAACGGTGCAGCCTGGCAGAATGTGATCGGTAACTGGGGCGTAAATACAACGCAACCTGCCCTTACTCTGGTTTCGGCCAATCAGTACAAACTGGTGATTTCCACGTCCATCCAAAGCTTTTACAATGTGGCTTCGGGCTCTATCACCAAACTGAATGTGGTGGTGCGGAATTCAGCCGGAAATGCCCAGACAGCTGATCTTTCTCTCAATGTGGGATCATTTGATATGAACCTGACTTCACCTTCTGATGGCGCCACTGTTTTGTGGAATCCTGCTGGTGGTGGATTGTCTGTCACCGCCTCCAATACCGGCGGGGATGCCAGTTATGCCTTACGGGCACCCAATGGTACAATGCTCGATTCGGTGGCTTCGGCCAGTAGCTATTCCTATTCGGTTGCGGCACCTGTTAATGGAAAGTATCGTTTATCGTCCCGGAAAAACGGGGTTGCGATTCAGAAAACCTTCAGTGTGATCAAAGCGCAGGTGCCGGAGAGTGCTGCGATACCGTCCGGATTGAGGGATGGTGTAAATTACAACGATGTGGATGCGACAAAAGCCACCCTGGTCCTCAATGCACCGGGCAAAGATTTTGTGTATGTGGCCGGGAACTTCAACAGCTGGAATCCAACTGATGCGCATGTGATGAAAAAGGATCCCGTCAGTGGCAAATTCTGGTACGATGTTACCGGATTGACCCCAGGCACGTGGTATGCGTTTCAGTATTGGGTGTGTGATGACAGTCCGGCCGCCAATTCACCCAAAGCCGTGAAGACAGCCGATCCGTTTTCAACCCTGGTTTTATCGCCGTTTGATGATCCTGAGATTGTGACATTGGGCGTTTATCCGGGCTTGCCGGTGTACAATACCATTGCGCCGGGACAGGACAGAGAAGTATCGGTGATCCAGACCGGCCCGAATGCCTACTGGCAATACAACTGGACCAGCTCGACGAAAGCCAATCAGACGGTTTCGAAAAAAGATCTGGTGATTTATGAGTTGCTGATCCGGGATTTCGACAGCCGGCGGACGTATCAGGATCTGATTGACCGGTTCGATTATTTTAAGAATCTGAAGATCAATGCCATTGAGCTGATGCCGATTATGGAGTTTGAAGGAAATATGAGCTGGGGATACAATCCGGCTTTCCACATGGCACCTGACAAACGGTACGGAGCGCCGGCCAAACTGAAAGAGTTTATTGATCTCTGCCACCAGAACGGCATTGCGGTGATTCTGGACATTGCCCTCAACCATGTATTCGGGCGCTCACCTCTGGAACGTATGTGGATGGTCGATACCGATGGTGACGGTTGGGGAAATGGCATTTCGGCCGACAATCCATACTGCAATGTGGTGCCCAAACACACCAACAATGTGGGCACCGACCTCAATCATTTCAACGAACCCAACAACCTCACCAACACATATGTGATGCGCACCATTGAAGAGTGGATCAATGAATACCGCATCGATGGTTTCCGTTGGGATCTCACGCAGGGTTTCACCAACAATTGTTCTGCAAATGATGCTGGCTGTACAGGCAGCAACCAGGCAGACCGGATGGCCAAACTGAAATGGTACGCCGATAAACAGTGGGAGGTCGATCCAAACTTCTATGTAATTTTTGAGCACTGGGCTTTCGGAGAGATTCCGACCTACACCAACTACCGCCTCAGCGAAACTCCCGCCAAAGGGATCATTTGCTGGAACCGAGGTGACGATGAATCGACCAATCTGGTGAAAGGAAATCTCACAGGTCTGAGTGCCTGGGTCGAAGCTTCAACCGGACGGAGACAGGGAAATATGGAAAGTCACGATGAAGAACGCGTCGTCTACCGTGCCATCAATGAATCGGGACAAACCAGTGGAAATCTGGACAAAGTCCTGGCCCGGATGCCTGCCTTAGGTTCGATCTTCTTCCTTGCCCCGGGACCAAAAATGATCTGGAATTTTGCCGAACTGGGATGGAACCTTTCCATCAACACATGTGCCAATGGAACCATCAACAACAACTGCCGGATCGACACCAAACCGCAACCGCAATGGGCGCAGAACTGGATGGGAAACCCGGCCCGGAAAAATATCTACGACAACTGGGCCAAACTGATCGAACTGCGCAGCAAGTCGGACGTTTTTGAGAACGGACAGTTCGCCTTCAACCTCACCACAACCGGCCGGCCAAGACTTGATATCTGGACCAGCACGCAACCGGCAGCCGGACTTTCATACGTGATGGTGCATGCCAATTTCTCCAACAACCCGATGACCTTCCAGGCATTTTTTCCATACACCGGCACCTGGTACAATCTGATGGACAACACTCCGATTACTGTAACCAGCACCACAATGGACATGACCCTGGCTGCAGACGGAGGCTTTGCGGTTTATGGAAATGCGCCCAATGTGTTTGTATCATCGGCACCCATTCTGTCGGCTGAAAGACTGAAACTTTCCGTCCGTAATCCGGGCAGTGACCAGACGGCGTTTATTCAGTATGAGATTCCGGCAACCAGTAACAAGGCTGTTTTCAATTTGTATTCATTGGAAGGAAAGCGGCTGATGACCAAAGAAGTGACGGGAACCTCGGGAACGGTTTCGATGCACTGTCCGTTTGCACGTGGTTTATACCTGGTGGAAATGGTAACCGCCAACGGTCGGAAAACAGAAAAGCTGTTGCTGGAGTAACGAAGTTCAGAAATGACGGAACCGGAAGGTACCTGAATGGAATCGGTGAGATTCGGTTGGGTGCCTTCCGGTTTTTTT
>DAIOVD010000002.1:47501-65268 GCA_036759185.1 Catalimonadaceae bacterium
TGATTTCTTTCAGCGTGAGGTCGTACCGGGCCTTGATGAGCAGGATCATAAACAAACCCATCACCAGAAGCAGCAATCCTCCTTTTACCCAGAACAGATCGGGGTTGATGTCGGGATTGCCGGAAACAAAGTAGACCGTGGCCAGTGCCGAAATGCCTACTATGGCCAGGGAGAATTCATAAGACCAGAGCAGAAACATGGCCGCTCCCAGAAGAAGTGCCATGTAGTTGAGGCAATGTCCGGTAAGGAGATCATTGCCAATGAGGCTGAATGTGTAGGCATTCTGAAGAGAAATCAGAAGGAAGGCCAGCATCACCAGATAAAAACTGGGGTACTCTTTCCGCTTCCATGCCCATAAAGCCAGAGCGAGTATACAAGAGATTCCCAACCGGATCGCCAGCAACTGTTGCCAATGGTTGGGAATGTTGAAGTAATCGGTCACCGCAAAGAGCGGATCAAAAATGATGGCCACCCATGCACCGATCACATGAAACCGGGTGGATGATTGGTCCAGCTCTTTTCTCAACAGTTCATCGGAAATGCTGAGGTTAATCGGAGGCGTATTCAAAAGACAGATGTTGTTTGTAGCAGTTCATCCACCATAGAGGTAAATGAGGATTGCAAAGTCCAACCGAATCAGATGAGAAAGAAGCCAAACCAGCAGTTGAACTTACACTATTCTCCGAAGCGCTGTTGTAGAATCGGAATTGTTGCCTTCCAAATCCTCTGAAGACTGACTTCCAGAAGTTTACATGCAACAAGGATCGATCAGCTATGGATACAATTCATAAAGAAGCCTCGCCAACACCATTACTCATTTTGGAGCAAGCGTCAATTAAGGCCGGATGTCTGCAAAACCAATCGAAAAACCTCATCATTGTATGGCTGACGGATCCCAGGTTTCTTCAACATCTTCCCGAATTGATCCCGTACTTCCGGAATGGTAATGAGAGATGATTCAATAATAAAGTCCACCATTGGTTCGGGAAACAGGAATGCTGTATCATTGAACTTTGATCCCTTTATTCTCTGATCCATCATGCTGGACACCGTTCAAACCCGCACCTTATCAAAACGAAAAGCCTTCCTGTACAGTCTTATTTATCCGGGAACCGGCCATTTTTATGCCGGACGAAAACTGGAAGGTATTCTGATGGGAATCTGCATCCTGATTCCGTCCATGTTGGTGAGAATGGTAGGTTACCAGTTTACCAGTGCCTTTGTTGTGGTGCTTTTGGTCCCTGTTTTCTGGCTTTTCAGTGCGTACCGGGCCTATTATGTCACAGATCCGGAAAAGGAACAGTCGGATCATTTCCTGAACCGGTGGTTTGTGATGGTGGGTGCAGGCCTGACAATGTTGTTCCTGTACGGCACGGGAACAATCCGGGGAGCGGGCTTTGACGCCATCGGGCGGATTGTCTTTAAGAATATGAGTTCCGAATCAAATTCTCCCGCTGTGATACCGGGAGAAACCATCGCCATTGAAAAAACGCAGGACATCAAAAGAGGAGACATCATCTGCATTCAATCTCCCAAAGATCAGCCCAAAAGTGAGTGGATTTTCCGGTGTGTTGCCATTTCCGGTGAATCCCTGGAAATCCGGAATGGGATCGCCTTCACAAATGGACAGAGAGAACAGAAGGATAGAGAACTTCAGTTTCGTTATTATGTAGTTGCTCCTGATGAGATTCAGGATGCTTTGTTTGAAGAATGGGGAATCCGGGAATATTATCGGATGCCCGGAGGGTATTCCATTTTCACAACGGAGAAGACGGCTGCTTTTCTCCAGAAAGAATTCGGCAAACAAATCGAGAAGATGACCGAAACAAATCCGAATCCGGAAACCTTTCCTCAGGATTCCTCTTTCCATTGGAATGTTGACTTTTTGGGCCCGGTTTGGGTGCCTTCGAAAGGAGCCACCATCGAACTCACAGCCCGGAATACCATTCTATATGCATCCTGTCTGGAGCTCGAAAACAACCAGATCCGGATTCAGGGAACCGATGCCATTCTGAATGACCAGAAACTGAAAACCTACACCTTCACCCAGAACTACTTTTTTGTGATGGGCGACAACCGGCACAATGCACTCGACTCACGTTTCTGGGGATTTGTTCCTCAATCACAGATCGTAGGGAAAGCCCTCTACATTATGAACAGCCCGGACACAGACCGAATCGGACAGGAATTCAAGTGATGCAGTTGGCTGGGTGGATAAAGCTTTATTTATCCAGCTTCCCAACCACCTCGTATTGCACGCCTTCATTGGTCACCACACTTTTGTAGAGAACATTGTCGTATTCAAAGAAGGTTTTGCCGTCGATGGTCACCTCATCCACATCGTGGTCCGGCAGTTCGGGAACGATGGCTCCCACCGCAGGTTCAACGGTTTCGTATTCCTCGTTGTTGTTCTGACGGTAGTAGGTTCCCATATAATAAAAGTGTGGAACCGCTCCGAACATCACCCTGTGGTAACCCACTGGCAAAACCCGGATGCGCAACCCAAACGGAGCCGCGACCACCGCATAGCCGGACGGTGCACCCTGATAATACATTCCATTGTGGAAATAATAATCCCGGCGGCGGTGATTGTAGGTAATGCATCCCAGAGGTAAAACCGATACGGTCCGGAAGCGACGGGGCCGAACGACAACGACTCTTGACCGTGAAAACGCCGGTCGACGAACTACAACAGTACGGCGATGCCGGTTGCCATGGTTGTTGCGATTGGTATGGTGTTGGCCCTGTCCTTTGTGATCGTGGCCAAAGCGGCCACCTTGCTGTGCCAGAAGCGGCTCACACAGCAGGACGGAGAGTAAAAGGATCAGCAGTTTCGTTTTCATAGGTTGATTGTTTTTTTGCGTAGAGTCGTTCCGATGCCGAATGTTTAACGGACGGAAAAGAAAAAATGGATGAATCGGATTTCGGTCCGATCATCTTTCGTTCATTTTCTTCGGAAGTTACTGATTTTAAACGTACTACTTCAGGAATTCTTCCACACAACCCATCGCAAAACGGACGGCCTCCTCGAGAACTTCTGTCCGTGAACCACTCAGGACTGTATTGAATGATTGGTAGGTTCCGCCCATTCCCACGCATACAAAGACGGAACCAGCCGGTGCTGAAATCTGGTACGCATTCACGGACGGTGAGGCACTGCCTGTAATGGACAAAACCAGTTCGGCTTCCGGAATCCGTTTGGCCAGACCATACGCCATTTCGAGGGTGGTTTGTTTGGATTCAGCACCGAAGGCATCGAGGGTTTCCTTCTTTACGCCAAGCAGGCTTATTTTCAATGCTTTGTCGTAGGTGACAACTCCTCCTTTCAAAATGGCCGATGCTCCCGGAACCGAAGCGACTGTGGCAGCCAGCAATCCGGCGGTGATGCTTTCAGCAAAAGCAATGTGCAGATTGCGCTCTTTTAAAAGATTGTGAAAGCGAAGAGTTTCGGATTCCGTCATTTGGAAGTGTGCTTCTTTAATTGATGAATCCGGGCAACCTATTTTTTCTTCACAACCTTCCTGAGATCGAGACTCACCCGCCTGTTTTTCGCACGGCCCTCCGGATAATCGGTTCCATCCGGCTTATTGTTCGGGAAAAGAGGCACAAGTGGTCCTTTCGCGACTGTGGCTATTCTGGTTTGGTCTGCCCCTTTGCTGACCAGATACGATTTTACTTTCTCCGCCCTTGTTTTTGAAAGCTTGAGATTGAGTGCTTTTGATCCTTTATTATCAGTATGACCCGTAAGGGTTAACCGATAAATAGGATTCTGTTTTAAAAAGGAAGCCAGAGAATCAAGGTGAGGAAGGGTATTGGCTGTCAATGTATTGGAGCCTGGTTCAAACTGAATGTTCTGAGAAATGGCTTTCATCAGAATGGTCGTTTGCTGGTTTACACCTTTGCTGTCGTTCTTCGTTTTCTGATCCAGCTTTCCGATTTTGATCTCTTCTGGCTTGGGCATAACCGCTACTGGAGGCGGGGCGATAACCGGTTCAACAGGGGTTTCTTTCATCTCTGCTACCTGAGGAGTAACAGGAGATGGTTTTTGTGGGTCCCGAACGGATTTCTGATAGGCAACCCAGGATAAAGAATCCAGATATGGAAGACGTTTGACATAGAATACATCTTCACAACAAACCTGCAGATCCAATACATGGCCAGCAGCACGGTTCGAGGAAAGAAACGCACCATGGCCACCGTTCAATTGAAAATAGGAATCATCGGCCATTGAATTCACTGGTTTTCCCAGGTTGATGGGCTTACCAAATCCGTTTCCGGCTTTGCGGCTGAGGAATACATCATATCCTCCGAAACCAGGATGGTAATCTGATGTGAAATACAGATGACCCGTCTTTTCATCCAGGCAAGGCGACTGATCATTCCCTGCGGAATTTACCAAACGACCCAGATTAGCAGCGTTTCCAAATTTCCTTTTCTTCAGGTTGTAGGTAGAAACCCAGATGTCTTTTCCTCCGGCACCTCCTTTTCGGTCAGATACGAAATACAAGGTTTCAATCAATGTGTTTTTCACCGTGGTGGTCACCACAAAGGGCTGAGAATTGCTGCTTCCCGGTTTGTTGATGGCACCATCCAGTTTACGGATGTTTTCAAATTTTCCTTTCACTACATCGGCCAGATAAATGGCACAGTTTAGTTTGCCGGATTCGGTTTCCAGGCAGCGGGTAAAATAAAAGTGCCGTCCGTCCGGAGTAAAGCTTCCATTTCCGGAATGTACTCCGGGAGGAGTGAGAAGCCGGGGAGATTCGAGATGATCAAAATTCAGGTCAGACTGCCGGTACACATAAATGCGGGTCGTTAGAAAGTTGGTCACAGCCGGATCAAAACTCGCGACAGAGTCCTGCCTCAGAGAACTGAAAACGAGCGTACTGTCGTTCATCCGGACCGGTGAGAAATCAGCGTATCCGGAGTTGGGAAAGCGAAAATTTGTATCCAACTGAAACCGGCTGGAAACGGTATCTGCCTTTGAAATTTCATCAATGGCATTTGACAGAAATTTCCCCCTGGCTTTTGCGGTTCCGTCTGCATCCCGGCGTTTGTCAAGTTGGTCTATCCAGATTTTTGCTTTGTCGTAGTTACCAGCATTGTAATAATTCTGAATAATCGGGATCAACAACTTTGCACTTCCCTTTATCTTGGGGTTGTAGGCCGATTCCAAGGTGGAAGCAGCCTTCGCTGGTAATCGTGCTTCCTGGTAAGCCTCGCCCAGTAACTGGGCAAATTTCTGATTGCCCGGGTATGCTTTCCGGATTCCTTCCAAAACCGGAATGGCAGAAAAATAAGAACCTCTGGCGACCTGATTTTTAAGATTCTGAAACGTAGACCGGCTGGTGTCGATCTGACTGAACCCGCAGACAGGTACACCAAGAGTGAAACCTGCAAAAATGAGTAAGGGTAGAAATTTCATTTGATTTTTGGAATCCCGGGTTAAAATGTTCGGCATGGTATTGTGAGTCTGGAACCCGTTTTCTTTCTGAAGATTCCTCTGTAACTCAAGGTGAATTCCAGAGCACCAAAACCACCGAGGCCTATGAGTTTTTCTTTGTTACTGGCTTTGACCGCACTCGTATGCGTAACATCGTACGTGAGGGCAGCGGCAAACCGGTTTTTCTCAAACCGAACACCCGGTATGACGGCATCGTTTATCCGGTAAAAGAGGCCGGGAGCAATGACAAATCCGGACGACTGGATATTCACCCATGAGCCCAGAACCAATTCCTGAGACGGACCTTGCCGGTTATAGAAAACAAACGGATCGATCGAAATCCGGTCTGACACGATATGGTTTGCTTCTGCTCCAATGGTGAACCTTTTTTTCTGGCTGGCGGTTGCAATGTCTGGAAGTGTACTGAATGTCTCCTGCAGGGAATTGAGACCAATGAAAGAACCATTCAGTTGTAAACGGGTGCGCTCCGACATTTGAAAATAGTAGGATGCACCCAACGAAATCTGAAGGTAGGTCTGCTTCCGGCTGCCAAAACTTTCACCGGAAGAAATGGCTCCGTCAAAAATCCGCTGAACCGGGTCAAACTGGTTGTTGTATGTAAAGGATCCGGGATTGAGTTCTCTCATTTGCCAGGAAGCCTGGATACCAACCGAAATCTGATGTCTTTTCACCGGATCCAGAGAAGTAAAAACTGACGTACCTGCCGAAATATAGGTGGTCTTCAATGCCCCGTTCCCCATTTGATCCTGAACCAGACCGACCATCGTTCCAATTTTATCCAAACGAAGTTTTTTCGGAAAGAAGTTCAGCTCACCGTTCAGGTTCACCACGTTGTATGGATTTCCGGAGGCATACCATTGGTTTCGGTACCCTCCCGAAATCCGGAAGTCCTCACGAAAAGATCCAATCCTGGCGGGATTGGTTACCTGTCGAAGCTGGGCTGATTGGGAAAAGGTAAAATCCTGCCCGTAACTCACAGATGAAAACATAATCATCATGGAGTATATGACGTAGATAAACTGTTTGCTTTTAGTTAAGTGCATTGTAATTGGGTTTGGGATTAACGAATCAGGTTAACAGTTCCTTTCGATTGAATGGTTTCACCAAAAACGGATCGGACCTTTATGGTAAAAAGGTATGAACCAGCAGGTACTTCACTTCCGTTTTGCTTTCCATCCCAGACTTTTTCAAGATCCTTTGTTTCAAAAACAACTTCGCCAAACCGGTTGAAAATCTTATACTCCTCAATGTTCCGGATAAGTCGGTGTTCCAGTTCCAATGCATCGTTTCGGTCATCGTCATTTGGCGTGAACGCAGAAGGCAATGCGATAAAGGGCTTCAGGCGAAGGAAAGTTGAAGCCGTATCCGAACAACCTTCCTCATTTTTTACAATCTGAAGCACATGAAATTCACCGCCGGCGGAGTAATAGTGAACCGGGGAGGCCAGAGCCGGATCGGTAAACGTCTCGTCTTTCCCATCTCCATATTGATAAGTCCAGGAAATTCCATCCTGTGATGTATTGGTAAACGTGAGAAAATCCTGCGTAAGCAGTTGCTGTGGATCTGCATCAAATCCTGCCGTTGGAACAGGTAGAACATTGAGCACATAACGGTCCATATCGGTACATCCATTTTCTGATTTCACCCAATGGGCAAGAACATGGGTTCCGGCAGTGAGGAATCGGGTACTGGAAACGGGTTCGTTGGAAATAATAGAAGTATCAGAATACCAGCGTCTCTCGATCAGCGTTTCCGTTGGAGTGGCTGCCGTTGAGGCTGATCCGTTTAATGGAATCAGGGATCCGAGACATGGGGTTAATCCCGTATTGAATACGGCATTTGGCCTTGGCTTAATGGTGAGTTCTGTGGAATCCGTATTCAGGCAACCTTCTTTGGAATAGGCTATCAGTTTTACTTTATACACACCGACCACAGGATACTGGTGAAAAGCAAATCCGTTTTCATTTACTGTCGTGGCTCCATCACCAAAGAAATAGTTGAACCGGCGAATGTTCTCATACACATCGGGCACCCGACCAAAGAAAAAGAACAGACTATCACCCTGACAAGTGCCGCTGATATCGAATGAAGGTGTACTGACCAGAACCATCGATGTGTCTCTCTGGTACGTATCGGTGCAACCTTTTATGTTTCGGGCCCAGAGTTTTGTCCGGAATGGTCCGTTTTTATTGAATACCTGATAGACAACATCTCCGGTGTCTGTTCTTACCGGAAACGTCGTATTGGGATACGAAAACTCCCATCCATACTTCTCAATCGGAAATTCACCGTTCACCTGAAACCCTGTAAACCGGGATGAATCATAGGAGCAAACATTGCGGAGCTGGAACCGGGCATCCACGGGGTTTCGAACAAAGACTGAGTCAACCAACCACCGTTTGACACAGGCATTTTTGTACTTGATCCGAACTGAAATGGGATTGATTCCGGGTGTTTTTAGTATCAGGCTTCCGTTTCTGCCGGAAGGGTTTGAAACAACGGTTGAATCAGAAACTCCTTTCCAGGTCCACGAATTGATCAGATCAGGTAGGCCATAGGTAAAGTTAAAGGCGGTTGAAAAACAAATGGTATCCTGAATCACATTCGCCAATGTATCCGGCAAACGTGTATCGACTTTAAATGCAATGGTGTCTTTACAGGTGGAACTGTCTTCCACCAATAATGTAACATTGATAATCTGACCAACCGGATATAGTTTCTTTGGATTTTTCAGGGTTGAAATATCACCATCAGCCAGATCCCAGATAAAAGAACGGATACCAAATGGTGAAGTGGGATTGCTGCTAAACCGGATGGTATCGCCCAGAACACAATAAGGACTGGCAAATGCACTCGAACTGATTGGGAAAAACACAGTTCCGGAAGCCTGGGCTGTACAGGTACTGCTGTCCATTTTGGCAATCACATTAATGGTCTGAGGCTTTCGCACATTTATCGTGACATACACTGTGTCGTCTGTAGTGAAAAATCCGGTGGTGTAGTTCGTGTCCGGACAATTAATCTGAAGATTAAATTTCTCCAAAGGCAGATTTGCAGGCTTCCATGCTTTGACAACGATCGAGGTCTTTGCCTGGTTGCAGCGGAACGGGACACTTGGATTGACAAATTTTACTGAAGGTCTGGCCTTAATCAGAAAATCAAATGTCTTCTTAACCGTACATCCATTTGATGTTTTGCCTGTAACCAGCAACCGGTTTGTTCCAACTTTGAAACTATCAGAGGTCAATGATGCAATTGGGCCGGCACTGGTAAAACTGAGAGTATTGAATTTCATTGTCCACCCTGTCACAGAACAGGAAACATCACCCTCACTCTCCAGTTTGATTTTAACAGGTTCCCGAAGGCATGGAATATCCAGTTGCGAAATGATAACAGGCGGTGGACTGCAAATATTGATGGTTTGTGTGGTGTTGTAAGAACAATTGTTGCTACCGGTAAGTGTAAGGAAAATGTCATACTGACCCGGCTTCAGAAACCTGTACTGAGGTTGGGCAAGAGTGGAAGTAAACACCACCAAAGAAGGGACGGTATCAGATCGGATCACCTGCCATTGATAGGAAAACGTCACCCCTGTTGGTTGCCCGGTAACGGTCGCTTTGATCGTGGAAAGCTGTCCTACACAAAGGGAGTCAACTTTTATGATGGCAGAAGCATTGGAACCTCCTAAAATCCGGAAATCATCGGTATCGGTGCAGCCATTATCATCTTCAATGGTCACAACGTAATTCCCATTCCCCAGCAGTACTGTCCTTGTGGTGTCCGGCAATCCGCTCCATTTAACTGTAAAGGGTGGTCGCCCTTCAACAATCTGTGCGGTCACCGGAATCTTAACTCCACAATTCAGACTGGTATCGCTTCGTAAAACCACCTTGGGCGATGGCTTAACATTCAGTTTATAAGAAGCAGAGCTGCTGCCAATTGTCGGACAACTATTGTCGGTAATGGTCAGATTGATCAGCACAAGCCCGGTATCGGCAATGGTGGGAGTCCATATAAAACGGGCAGAATCCCGACGCCTTGATTTTGTTGCAAACAAACTCGCTCCCGGAAAGGGATTTGTCCAGCGAATGGTGACCGAATCGGTAGGGTCCAGATCGGAACCTGGGAAATAAAGCTGGTTGGAAACGCCGGCGCAAAGATTGGCTTCAAAACTTGTGGATCCATTTACTCCTTTCAGGGTCGGCACATTGTTGGTGCAGGAGCGAACCAGAATCTGGAGATCACGCATCACCGAACCAATCAATTTCCCATTTCGGTATTCTTCAACCTTCAATGCAGTAACTGTCCGGATAAGGAGAGTGGGATTAAATGTCATGGTTCCGCTTGTAGAGTCGAAATTGAATCCACCGGCTGTGGGCAATGGCGATGTTGCGGAATAAGGGGATTTATACACCAGGAAATTGTTATCCGGCTGCCCTGGCAGGGCGGAATTGGTACGGGGCGGAACCAGCCTGAACTTCAGCTGGTCACCATCAGATTCAACGGTTCCGTTATTCAACTGCACATTCCGGTTGAGGCAAACAAATGCTACGGGCTCGTTTTCAAATGTGGGAGAACTATTGTTCGGAGCATCCAGGTTATTAAGCCTCGCTTCAATGTAAAGGCATTTCAACTGCGGGTCAACAACGGTTAAGATACCGGCAGAACGGTTGCATTCTTTGTAGTAAAAGATCCAGTCAGAACAGGCGGTATTGAGAGTGACGGTATCTGTAAATGTAAACTTTTCAACTCCCGGAGTCGTCCCTCCTTTGCAATTACTCCGGACCTGGCTGCAAACAGGCGAAATATCCACACCTACCCCATCATTCAAACCCGTGAGGACGAGTGAGTCCTGAGGAATATTGCAATTGATGGAGTAATAATACACCGTCTGCTTGTTTTCCAGGAGGATGGTGGAGCCGCAATCACGGTACACATTGAGGATAAATACGTACCGGTTGTTTCCGACAGCCCGGTAACTCATATCGGCACCCACGATGTGAGTAGCCTTTACGTTTGGTACGATCAGAAATAAGAATGCGGCAAAAAAGTAGAAATAGAATTGATGTAATGTTTGCTTCTCCCTGGGTTTATGAATCTTCATAGAACGATGAATTAAGGGTGTTTTTTAGGGATGCAAAACTAATGGTGGTTTTCCTGTAATTCCAAGTGCCCCTGATCAAATCTTTGAAAATTAATTGATTATTCCCTTTTCATCATCTGTAAAGCCATGAAAATAATCCATATCTGGTTTCTGCTCCGGCAAAAAGATGCAGGGCAACCAGATGTAATGATTCAGCAAAAAAACAGAAGTGTTCATTGCATCCTGTTCCGGATTCCTGACAAGTGCAATATCTTTTCTGAAGAAACAGTCCCTCTCCCCTTACAGAACTGTTCAGAACCCGGAATTTGTATGAAGCTGATTTTTGAACATACCACACAATTGGGCCCTTCCTTGCCTACATTTGATCTTCCATGACAACCCTCCTCAAAATCTGTGGTCTCCGCGATCCGGACAACATCCGCCGGATCGCTGCTCTGGAACCTGACTTCATGGGTTTCATCTTTTACCCACCCTCCAAACGGAAAGCAGACCCAGCCCTGATCCGCGATGTGCTGCGTTCTCTTTCGGATGACATTCAGAAAGTAGGGGTATTTGTCAATGAAAATCCGGATACCATCCTGCAGACGGCACGTTTTCTCGATCTGGATGTGATCCAACTGCATGGCGATGAAGATCCCGAACTCGGCACCGTCCTGCAAAATGAAGGCCTGGAAGTATGGAAAGCCTTCGGAATGGGAGGCGGCCATCCCGACTGGCAGCACATCGAAAACTGGCTCGATGCCGCCGATGCCTTCCTGTTTGACACGGCTTCGACCGGATACGGAGGCAGCGGTGAGGCCTTTTCGCATGACATCCTTCAGCACTATCCGTTTGAAAAATCGTTCTGGCTCTCTGGTGGGATTGGTCCGGATTTCCGTTCTTTACCCGACTTTTTTGATAGACTTCCCTTTCTGGGTCTGGACATCAACTCCCGGTTCGAATCGGCGCCCGGATTGAAGAAAGTGAAAGAGGTGGCGGCATTCTTCGAGTTCTGGAGAAACGAAGAATAAACGCATCGAAAAACAAAGGATGGATCCCTCCGGTTAAAAGAACCTCTATACTTAGAACCTTTCACTTTGAACTTTAAATTTTGAACTTTAAACTAACTTCTCCTATGGAAACGAAAGCAGCATTTGAGGTAAGTGAGCAGGGATACTACGGCGATTTCGGCGGGGCATTTGTTCCCGAAATGCTGTATCCAAATGTGGAAGAGCTCCGTCGTAATTATCTCCATCTGATGGACTTACCCGGGTTTCAACTGGAATTCCGGAAGCTGCTCCGCGATTTTGTCGGGCGGCCCACGCCTTTGTACGAGGCCAGCCGATTGTCGGAACGATACGGCATCCGGTTGTTTCTGAAACGGGAAGACCTCTGCCATACCGGAGCTCATAAAATCAACAACACCATCGGGCAGATTCTGATTGCCCGCCATCTGGGGAAGAAGAAAATTGTGGCCGAAACCGGTGCGGGTCAGCATGGAGTGGCAACGGCAACCGTTTGTGCGCTGATGGGACTCGAATGCATTGTCTACATGGGCAAGCACGACATGGAAAGGCAGAAACCGAACGTCGACCGGATGCGGATGCTCGGTGCGAAAGTGGTGCCGGCGACCTGTGGCAGCCAGACGCTGAAAGATGCAACCAACGAGGCCATGCGGCACTGGATCAATCACCCGGACGATACCCATTACATCATCGGTTCGGTTGTGGGGCCCCACCCCTATCCGGACATGGTGGCCCGGTTTCAGTCGGTGATCTCCGAAGAAATCCGTTCCCAGTTGTTGTCCGAAACCGGCTCAGAGTTACCGCATGCGGTGATGGCCTGTGTGGGTGGCGGCAGCAATGCGGCCGGTGCCTTTTTTCATTTTCTGGAAGAACCTGCCGTACGTCTGGTGGCTGTAGAAGCCGCCGGAAAAGGAATCGATACCGGCTTTTCCGCCGCCACGACGGCTCTGGGCAAACCGGGCATTCTCCACGGAGCCAAAACCATCCTGATGCAAACCGATGACGGCCAGATTGTGGAACCCTTTTCGATTTCGGCGGGACTCGACTATCCGGGTATTGGTCCTCTGCATGCCTGGCTGTACACCTGCGGACGGGGTGAGTTTTATTCCGCCACCGACGAAGAAGCGCTCCGGGCGGCCTTCGATCTCAGCCGGACAGAAGGCATCATTCCCGCTCTGGAATCGGCCCACGCCCTGGCCATTTTCGACCGGGTCCGTTTCAATCCGGGCGATACCGTCGTCCTCTGCCTCTCCGGCCGTGGCGACAAAGACCTGGGCACGTACACGAAGTATATAGATGCGTTTGGGGGGGAGGATTAGATTTTCGAATTCTCACACAAAAAAAAAAGGCCACCCTTTCGGATGGCCTTTTTCAATTTACAAGATGTTGATTTATGCTGGTAGCTCGGTGAGTCTTTGGCGGAGTTCAGCAACGAGGGCGATCTGAACATCCAGAAGTGCCTGGATTCGGTTTTCACTGGTGGCACCATCGACGATCTTTTGGGGATCTGAATTGTCATCAATTGCATCCAGATCCATTTCTTTCTTTTGAATCCGCAGACGGTCCCGGGTGATTTCAAAGCGTTTCTGCTGCATGGAACCAGCTTCTGCAGAATCGAAATCGCTTTCGGCACGGGCCAGATTGGCGATCAGAAGAGCTTTGTCCTGCTCATCCTCTTCGGCATTCTGGTTTGCCTTGTACTGGGAGGTAGTGGCGAGTCCCAATCTGGATTCAAGCCTTCTTCTTTCATTGTCAGCGTCCAGGATCATTTTTTCAACAACGGAACGGACGGTAAGGAAATTTGTTCTAAAATTCATAATGTTAATAGTTTATGTTTTTAACTTCGACAAATGTAGTGTGTTCGGATATTATCAAGCAAATTTATTTTTAGTAAATTATAAAAAATTATTATAAATATATTTTAAGTTGCTGAAATTTAATAAAATACAATTTAAAAAATAAATTAAAATTTTGGAAAATGATAAATGGATATTACTTGAGAGTATAGTCTCAGTTGGTTGTAAATAACCAACTGAAAGCCTTGAATACTTGTAGTACTGGTCGTATTCATAAGATTGGATGAACAATGTGCATCTGATAGTAAGATACATGTCTGTGTACTGCTCTAATCTCCGGAAGATGGACGGGATCGGGAAAGATTTGAAAGAAAGGTTGGAGAATGCACCAAAGGAGTTGGATGCCGGAAGAATACCCGTGCAGTGGTAGAAATGCGAAAAAGCAGACGAAGTGAACCGAACTGGTACGGAACCAGCAGTTGAAAGTGTGCGACCAGCAGCCTGAGTGGAAATAGGGAAGGCTGCAAAATGGTCATTTTGGGAATGGACCAGCTGCATAATTTAGTTTAGTTAGCAGTGCGAAAATAATGACCGCTCTGAAAATCCAAAAATTATTTTTCGGATGACGATCCAACCTATAAGGTTTAGCGCCGGACCGTGCGGAAGGTATCCTTATAGGTTTTGCCCGGTAAATACAGCCTTCGATCCAACCTATAAGGTTTAGCGCAGGACTGTGGGGAAGGTATCCTTATAGGTTTTGCACTTAAAAAACTGACCGGGTTTAAGCCGATCTGTCCCAATAAAGTTTAACGCCTGGAATTGCGGAAGGTAACCTTGCAGGTTTTGCCCGGTAAATACAGCCTTCGATCCAACCTATAAGGTTTAGCGCCGGTCTGTGCGGAAGGTATCCTTTATAGGTTTTGCGCTGGAGAGGTGGACTGAGTCGCTTATGCTTTCAAAACCTATAAGGTTCCGTATTATTCAACAGTATCCTGCACAAATCCGGCTCTTCAAATATGAACCAACGATCGGGAAACCTTATAGGTTGTCTGGCGCTCACACTCTTTCTTCGGCCAGCCAGATCTGGTGCTGATTCATTTCTGTCTGGAGCAGCACGATTTTCATCTCGAGTTTGCGACGTGCCGTCAGTGAAAACACAGGTGAATGCAATGCGAGCCAGGCCGTATTTTTCATGACAATCCACCACATTCGAACAATCGATTCAATCCCATCGGTGGAATCCGGAAGATGTCGTGTATGGTGCATCACCGCCCGGTGCAGCCGGTGGCGTTCGACGAGACTATCCAGATCCTTTCGGGCATTGAGGAGGTCTGACTCCAGCCTCAGCACCCGCATTTTCATATCCATGATGCGCACCTCCTTTTTCTCATCTTCCCAGACGAGTGGCTCCATGGCCTTCAGTTCCGACCGGATGTCGTATGGGTCAAAAAGGGGGTCGTTGAGGTATTCCTGTTTTCGGGCGGGGAGGGTGCGTTTACCCTGACTCGCCAAATGAATTAGCGTGTGAGACACACGAAGAAACTTTGCCAGGACACGGATGGATATACCAAGTTCCTGAGGGAGCCATTGAATTCGATTGAAGGATACCATTTGAGGGATGGGTTCTGTTTACAGTCGCCGTAAAAATAGGAAAGTGGTTACAGATTTTTGTTTACACCCATTCAAAAAACAAGAGGGTGGTTACAGATTTTTGTAACCACATGGTGGAAAAGTGGGTGGGTGTAAACAAAAAATGAGACAGCTATGTATCATTTTTGAAAGTGGAAATTCTTATAAGTCCATTTGATATCCTAATAAGCACCCAAGAACTTGTGACCATTAAAGTGAACCAAATGGTCTGGATTATCTGCGATCCAAACTTCTGTTTCCCAGGCAACATCCATCATCCACTTTTTAAAGTCTGATCTTGTAAGGAAACCTGTCACAAAAATTAACTCAGCTTTGCAATCCTTTAACAGCCGTTTGAGCTCTAAAACCCGTACCTCACTCATTGGTCCTGTACTGTGAACTGCCTCAATTAGATACAGCCAATTTTTATTTTCACTAAAGGCAATTATATCTGGTAATTCATCGTGTGACAGCTCAAAGAAGTTCAATTTTTGTAGTGCATCTTTGTCTATGTGAAGTGATTTTTTTGCCGTGTCACCGACATACAACAAGGTGCAATCACTTCCAAATCGAGGAAGAAATTCTTCGATTAATGACTTTTGCAAATCATTATGCTTCCCAATTGAAAGCTCGATCATTTTTCCTCCGGGCAGTTTTACAGGTATTTTGTCTAGGCTCCTTTTTCTTGAAAGGATTTCAGCAAGTGATGGCCGGTTTTCCTTGAAATTAATTAAACTTTGGCCCCAGGCATCAGTCTTAAATGTAGTTAATAACTTCCAGAAATCTGGCTGAAGAGAGTAGCCCCTTGTTGGGTCATTTGTCGCAGATCCCTTTGTTTCTCCGCTATTCAATATAAGGTCAGCTAAAAGCAAAAGTTTTAGATCTTTCCTTTTGATATCATCATACGATCCTGGTGAAATTTTCTCCCCAAAATGCAAATTGATAAAGTTGATAATACCCCGAGTTTTCAGGTTTGTATCCAGCCGAGACTGGTTCCAATCTTCTTCAATTCCCGCTACTGCTAAGAAGCAAATGGCCATTCTTTCCAATCCCCTTTCTGTTTTCTCAATGGGAATCCCCACACTTTCCAAAATGTGAAGAGCCTCATTAATTAACTTTTTGACTTTTCTTGATTTGACGCTTTTGGGGATATAATTTTTCATCTAAAATATTGACAGTAAGAGATTTGATTGTACGTTTTTTTCAACTATTTCTTGACCAGAGAATAAATCACCACACTGTAGAGTTTCTTTTACCGCAGTGGCCATTTGATATGCGAGTAGTGGCGGAACAGCATTACCAATTTGGTTAAATCGCTGTGTATCATTGCCCTGAAATTCATACCAATCTGGAAAGCTCTGAAGTCGTGCAGCTTCACTATGTAACAACCTTCTTCTTCTGCCATCAGGTAATCGAACACGCTGCATATCTCCTGTAGCGCCAGCTAGATTTCTGCAAGTCAATGTCCTTGCAGGTTTATTTGGATAAAGATCCCTTGGGTTAACACAAGAAGATGCCTTCTCATACTTTGCAACATAGGTATCCATTGAAGCTGTGAAAAATTTACTTTCCATTGGAGTCGTATACATTAAATCCCCAATTGAATCGCCAACAGTTACTTTGCCATTATTAGGTTTTGGAAAGTTGAATCTCGATCTATGCCCAAAAACAAAAAGACGTTCCCTATTCTGTGGAATTCCATAATTCACAGCGTTCAACAGCCGGAATTCGATTATATAACCAAGCTTCCGAAGCTCTGCTAAAACTAGCTCGAAATACCATTTATTGGTATAAAGCAAACCGCGGACATTTTCAAACATAAATACCTTTGGATGCAATTTTGACACGGCATCAATAAAGATTGGAAAACCATCTCTTGCATCTTCCATTCCTTTTTGGTGTCCTCCCACACTAAATGGTTGGCAAGGAGGGCCTCCTATTACAATGTCCGCTTGTGGATAATCAAAACCTACATCAAGCTTGATTGGAAAGCAGTCTCCCAGCAGATTTCTATTATAGGTATCCGAGGCAGATTTGTCCATTTCAAAACCTATGGTTTTGTAACCGGCAGCTTCAAAACCTAGTGAAAGTCCTCCACAACCAGCAAATAAGTCAAGCACAATTTCCTTTTCAGTTAATTGAGGTCTTAGTGTTTCGTTGAGATATTTGGCGTATTGTGTCATTAGTTCAATCTGGGACAAATTTATAAAAGCCGTTTGAATAGCTGATAATTTTCAATCCAATACTTTTGATGAAAAATAAGACTGGTTTTGAGCCGTCTATGAAAACTTTAGCATGCTAGTTTTCAATAAATTAATGAACCCAGATTTCTAGAGCCTTGTCATTTGTTTGAGGCCCACACTTTCAAATTGGAACATTCAGAGCAAAAATCCCCAAATTGAAAAAACAAACATTTATGAATTAAAGACTAAGGGTAATTGGCCAGAACCTATGAATCGTTTTTTGAAATTGACAACCTTCTTTTGTCGATGTTTCAAAATTCAGATTTCATCCGTCTAGAATTCAATTTCCATATCAGTATGGATTGTTTGTTGCCTTATCCTATTTTCTGGTATGCAACGAATCATTAACAAAGATTGACATAGCCTTTTACTTTGGTGAATGAAGCCAATAAACGCGTTAAGGTCAACTGCGTTTATAACCTCCTTGTCACATATTTCTTAACAGCCATCTGTATTTCAAATCCCCCCCCCCTACGTCAACATCCCCCCGCAAACCTGGAGGACTTGTCCGCTCACGTAGCTGCTCA
>DAIOVD010000003.1:0-46216 GCA_036759185.1 Catalimonadaceae bacterium
CCAGAACCACTGGCATCTCTTTCAGCATTTGCTGCAAAAATAGATCCGGCAGATGTCACTTCCATACCTTCTGAAATGTAATGAAGTGGATCTGGAGAAGACCAAAGGTTGGTGCGTGTTGGCGAATTGGCCGCCAGCCCTTGCCAGCCTCTTCCCATACCTCCCCATGTTCCGTTTGTTCCGTCGAGAACAGCCGCAACTCCGAAAGCAAATGCCTGAGCAGTATCTGTATTACCTGCAGGGCTCCAGATCACACCTTGTGGGTAACGTGGTGCATAGTTAGACGAAGCAGGATCATAGTTTGGTGCATCTGTGAAAAGGTCATCTGAAAACAAAGGTCCTTTTGTAAGTTGCCAGAAACCTTCTGCACCTCCTTTTGTGTTCAGATCGTAAACCAGTTTATTTCCTGGAGCACCTGTAGAGCCACCTGGATCTGCATCTCCGGCTCTTCTGAAAAACGCAACGGTATTAATGGCAGGTGCAACACCTACGCAATTCCGACCAGCGGTAATTACAGTAAACGGGTTGATGGATGTTCCCAAATCAGAATAGACAACACTGGTTGCCTGTACAGAATTGGAACCACCTGATCTTTTGCTGTTCGAAAAAGTAACAGGTTTCTTTGTTGGTGCAGTAGCGTTCGCTCTTGCTTCTGCTTTCTGAGCTTTCTCAAGCTTTTGGGCATATGTAACATAAGGAACAGGCTTTAAGAGCGGAGCTCGTTTCGGGCTGTCCCCATTACCCGCCTGAGCAGTAGACAGCATACACGATGCTGCTAATCCTAAAAATAAAACTTTTCTCATCTTGAACCTTCTTGGTTGTTTAATTGTGCAATGTAGAATCAAAAGACTAATTCTTAAAAAAAATGAGTCGAACAGTTTGATTAAACACGAAAAATGATCGCTGAACAGCCAGTTTTTACCACTCACATAATGCAGCCAGCCTGATGATAAAGGTCTGGTTTCAAGGCCATGAGGAGAAAATTGTTTGGAATAAATTCCGGCAAAACCCGATTTCGATAAATTCGAAAATTTCCATGGCCAAAAATTTCATTTGGCTGCTTTGTCCGCATACGGAACAGTCTTTGGCCGATAGAGTGCGTGGCAAAATTTTACCCAAGTCGTGGTCTGTTGCAAAACGTCCCTCCCGGAAGCCAGAAAGCAGCTCAGTAAAAAATCAGAACTATATCGCCCCCGATTCGAAAAGATGTTGAATTTTGCCACCCGGTTGGAATTGCAGATCTCACCAACCCGGAAGCCAAAATTGAAAACAGTTGGTATGAATCACTTTTTACGAAAAAAAAATCATCTTGTTATACTGGTTATTCTTGTGATTGGTTCCTCTCTGTTTTCCTGTGAGGACCACACTTTTCCAGTCCGGATCCAGAATCTGATAAATAGCCGGTGGGCGCAGGACCAATATCTTGATTTCGAATTTAAAACCAGTTCATCCGGTGAGCAGGTGGATCTATTGTACCAGGTACAATATGGTCAGGACTATCCTTTTGAAAATATCTGGCTGAAATACTGGCTCATTGGTCCAAAAAACGACACACTCATCATTTCAAAAGACAATCTGTTTCTGTTCCAGCCAGGGGTAGGAAAGCCCTTGGGTGCCGGGACAAGGAATCGGATTTTTCTGGATGCCTATTTCCTGAAAAACGTCCAGCTCAAAGACCCGGGAACGTATAAAATAAGATTGCGGCACTATATGCGCAAGGACAGCCTGGCAGGAATTCAGGCTATGGGTGTAAAAGTTAAGATCTCAGAATAAGGAATTTACTCCAGTTCAACCAGTACCTGTCCTTTTTCCACTTTGTCGCCCTTGCCAACTGAAATGGATTTTACTTTTCCGGGACCTGGCGATTTCAGCTGGTTTTCCATTTTCATCGCTTCAAAATTCAGAAGTACCTGACCTTTTTCAACTTCATCCCCGGTTTCAACCAGCACTTTTACTATAAGTCCTGGCATTGGGGCTTTGATTTTTTTGGCAGAAGCCTGGGAAGCACCACCGACTCCCATTTTTTCCAGCAGCAGATCCGTTTCTGACTGTATAGACAGTTCCGCTTTTTTACCGTTTACCAGAGCTGTTATCTTTTTTTTGTCTTCTGAAACTTCCATCAGGCGGACGGTGAACAATTCGCCATCTATCCGGACAACACTTGTGTCAGCACTGACGGTGTGAAAATCAAGTTCCACCGCTTCATCATTGAATCGAAAAGAATCCCCTTTTCTTTCTACTGCGGTTTTTTTTCCGCCGGTCTCAATCTGGTACTTCATTGCAGTGCAAGCTTGAGCAAAAAAACCTGTTTCCACAAATCCGAATGAGGAAAACCAGGTGGGTGACGGTTGAAATGATTTACTTTTGCGGGGCATGAATAAATCAGAACGCATCGCAGCCTTATCCTGGCTTGGCCACAAGATTCAATCCGACACCGGATTGGAAGATGTACTGGAACGGGCAAGGCAGAAAAATGGCTTTTTTACCCCTGAGTTTTCAAAACTTTCTCTGGATGCCATTGGCGCCTGGCTGAATGAAAAAGTGCTTACTGGCTGGCTCGGAGATTTTCCTGAAAATACAAACCCGAAACAAATCGGGCTTATTCTGGCAGGCAATATTCCTCTTGTCGGATGGCATGATCTGATGGCCGTTTTTGCGACCGGACATATCTCAGTTTACAAACCTTCGCAATCTGATGATGTGTTAATCACGTATCTCATAGGCTTGTTGGAGGAACATTTCCCAGCTGCCATGTCATATTTTATAAAAGCGGAAAGACTCAACGAAGTGGATGCCCTAATTGCTACCGGAAGCAAGGCAACGGCTGCTCATTTCGATTATTACTTCCGCACGAAACCAAGGTTGATCCGAGGTTCACGTTCCTCACTCGGATTGATTTACGGATTTGAGACGGAAGAAGAACTTTCTCCGCTATGTGACGATGTGATGCAGTATTATGGAATGGGTTGTCGCAGTGTTTCCAAATTGCTGGTGCCGGAAGACTATGATTTTGAGTCGTTTTATAAGGCTTTGGAAAAATATAGGTATGTAACGGATCATCATAAGTTTCAGAACAATGCCATCTACCATAAATCGATATTTCTGATGAACGGAGATCCTTTTCTGGACAATGATATTCTAATGCTCCGTCAGGAAAAATCGCTGTTCACTCCGCCTGCAGTGGTCAACTTTGAGGTGTACCACAATCTGGAAGAGGCCAAATCGATGGTCGAATCACACCGTGCAGAACTTCAATGTGTGGTTTCTCATCAGGGGCAATTTCCCGGATCCATCCCATTCGGTACAGCACAAAAACCAGCCATTGACGATTATGCTGATGGTGTGAACACGCTTGACTTTCTGCGGAAACTACTTTGATTCTTCCCGGATCCGGAGTTTCTGTCCTTTCTGAATCTTGTTCTGTTTCTTTTCCAAACCCGGGTTAAGGCGAAAAAGATCGGATAGCGAAAGTTCGTATTTGCGTGCAATCAACCCAAGGTTTTCACCTGGACCAATTTCATGAAATTCAGGCTCCGTCTGTTTTGGCAATGCTTCTTCCTTCAGGCTTTTCATGTCTTTCTGGTTGACAAGGTTCCGGAAAACGTTGTCTGTCTGGCTGGTAAGAGAGTCTGGTTGCGGCAATTCGGGTTTGGGTAATTTGGTAAACTGGGCACAGTTGGTTGGAATTTTTACTGTCACAGGACCCAAGCTGTCAACAATCCGGATCCGGTTGGTGCGCAACCATGGATTCAGAATCCGGAAGCATTTATATGAAAACCCATTTTGCCGGCACCAAAAAGGCAGATCCTCAATGCTTTCAGAAAGAGCCTGGTCACGAAATGTAAACCGTTCATACGGTACCAGATTGGAATATCCATATTTATCCGGCATCGAAAGAATCAGCTTGGCAGCCAGAATCCGGAAAAGATACCGTCCGGATTCCGGGTTGATCAACAGGTCATAAAACGAATCGGTGTACTGTCCGGCCATCACGGATTTTAGTCCGGTGATGCCAATGTTGTAAGAGACTGCTGTTTCCGGCCATTTTCCCAAAACGGTTTTTCCACGGGCAATCAGTTTGCATGCTGCCTCTGTTGATTTCTCAGGATTGAGTCGCTCATCGGCTTCTTCATCGATCCGAAGCCCAAACTCCCGGGCGGTAGGTTCCATCAGTTGCCAGAACCCGACAGCTCCTTTGTTGGAGGTTACATTTTCAAATCCACTTTCAATGGCCACCAGGTATTTAAAATCTTCCGGAATCTGATTTTTCTTCAGAATACTGTCGATCATTGGCAGCCACCTGCCCGATTTTTTGATCCACAAAGATGTGCTGGACGTCCAGTGTTGATTGATCCAGATTTCTTTTTCAAGCCTTTCTCTGATATCCGGATCATGTATCGGGATGGTATCGCCTGCAAATGTAAGAACCTCCGGAATGTACACATCCTTAATACCTTTATTTTCAGGCTGTGCGCAACCAATGAAGAACAGGATCCAAACCATAACCAAATGAGATTGGCTCAATCTGTCAATAAAAGGCAATAAGGTAACCGTCACATTATCAGAAGTTGGGCTGAAGCAGGTATTTGGAGTAGAAGTCGTCGATCACTTTGACTGCCTCATCAGCAGTGTCAACAATGTTGACAAGGTCCAGGTCATCGGGATTGATGTTTTGTTCCTGTCCCAGCATCACATCTTTGATCCATTCCATGAGACCATTCCAGTAATGCGAACCCACCAGAACAATTGGGAAACGCCCGATTTTTTTGGTTTGAATGAGGGTAAGGGCTTCAAAAAGTTCATCCAAGGTTCCCATGCCTCCTGGCATCACAACAAACCCCTGTGCATATTTGATGAACATCACCTTTCGCACAAAGAAGTAATCGAAGTTGATGAGCTTATCTTTGTCGATGTACACATTATTAAATTGCTCAAAGGGCAGCTCGATGTTAAGCCCAACAGATTTTCCGCCGGCTTCATAGGCACCTTTGTTTCCGGCTTCCATAATTCCTGGACCACCACCCGTAATCACTCCATAGCCATGTTTTACCAGTTTGCCTGCAATTTCTTCAGCCATGAGGTAGTACTTATTGGAGTTTTTGGTACGTGCTGAACCAAATATGGAAACACAAGGTCCGATTTTACTGAGTGTATCGAAACCCTTTACAAATTCCGACATGACCCGGAAAATAACCCATGAGTCTTCGATCTTGATTTCATTCCAGCCTTTATTCTGGAAAGCCCGCTTGATTTTATCTTCTTCTTCCTGACTGATTGGCGGATGTGGATTTTGTGCCATTAATGCGCTGTTTTTTATTTCCGTTATTTTTGTTAAATGGCTGATAATCATAAAAGGTAACCATCCATTTGTTGGATGTTGATACCCGTTATCAGACCGCATATATACGAATAGCTATGCATTCAATCATGCCTTAATCCTGTGCAAATGGTTTTTTTACCCGGTATTTATTACATCATTTTCAGAGAGGTCTTTGAGCACCATAGATTTATGAACAGGAATTGACTTTACATTTGCCCGACAAGGCATGCAACTCTGTCCTGTCTTGAACTCTCAGAAATTGTTTTTATTAAACTGTATTTGAAACACATGAACTTTAAAAGTCGATTGGCCACCGCCGGGATTATTCTCAGTGTGGCTTTCGGGTGTAATCAAAACACCGACAAGGACACATCCGGACTTGATTCCACCGGAGCCGATTCTTCGATGACCGCCCGGGATGCCGAGGCCGAAACGAAAACACAGGACTTCATCCAAAGTCTTCCCTCGCCCATTCACGTTGCCCGGATTTTCCAAAGAGCCGGCCTGAAGTACATCAGTGGTATAACAAACCCTGCGGCCAACTCTTCCAAGTATATGTCGCCGTACAGCAAGTCCATCAACCTGGGTATCTACACCACTGATTTGTCGTATTGTACATTCAATGATCAGAGTCAGGAAGCCATTTCGTATTTCAAAGCGGTGAAAACGCTCACCGATGGTCTTAATCTGACCAGCATTTTTGAATCGACCAATATGGTTCCCCGTTTTGAGAGAAACATTGGAAACAAAGATTCACTCGTTACTCTGATGGCCACCATGTCGATGGAATCTGATATTTTGCTCAAGCAAACATCCCGTCTTGACATAGCCTATCTATCATTTGCCGGTGCCTGGATCGAAAGTGCCTACATCGCAACTCAGATGCTGAAGAACAAGCGGAATCCGGACATTCTGAAGCGCCTTCTAGACCAGAACAATTCTTTAGGCAAGTTGATTGCTCTTCTGAAAGACTACGATGATAAGCAGGAATTTGATGCGTTGATTGCCAGTTTGTCGGATGTTAAGACAAGCCTGGATGTGTTAAACTCTGAGAACACCACTACCCATGAGGAAGAGTTTAAGAAACTGGTGACCAAAGTGGAAAAACTGAGAAACGACCGCGTAAACGATAATTAATCCGCATCAAAGACATGAAAAAGATATTCTTTATTCTCACGATAGCCATTGCATCCTTCGGTCAGTCAGCCTTTGCACAATGCAGCGACAAGACCATTAAGAAATTATGTAAAGAAGGCCTTGGTACTTATATTTTCGAATCAGCCGCATTTAAACCTTTGTCCGCCTTTGGCGCAAAGAAAAATCTGGTGGAAGCAGCTTTCTCAGTGTATTCACAAGAGAGCTACCGGGTTCTCAACCTTTGTCAGGGTTTTTCGGACGTAGTGGAATTCGCCATTTACGACACAGATCACAACTTGTTGTTCTCCAACAAGTCTGACAAAAGCGTAAAATTCTATGATTTTGTTGCCCAGAAAAGCGGCGATTTCACAATAGAATTTAAGATTCCGCCAGCTGATATGAAAAGCACCAGTTGCTGTGTGGCATTCGCCATCGGTTACAAATAAACGATTCAGCAAGCCATTTAAAACGAAACCGGCCTTTTCACAAGGGCTGGTTTTTTTATTTTCAGCCAACCTGACTATAAAATTCCCTTTTACAACCATACATTTCCATTGGATCCGAATCAGAGCACAGATATGATGAAAAACAAAAAAGGCCGGTTTTCACCGACCTTTTTTTGTTTCGTATTATTATGAAAATCAAGCGAGAATCCGGACCGGATCTTCCAGTAATCCTTTTAAAGTTTGTAAGAAAGCAGAACCTACCGCTCCATCTACTACACGGTGATCACAGCTCAGAGTTACTTTCATCACATTCGAAGCCTTGAACTGGCCGTCTTTTACAATGACGGTTTCTTTAATACCTCCGACTGCCAGTATGCAGGCATCGGGCGGATTAATAATGGCTGTGAATTCATCGATGCCAAACATTCCCAGGTTGCTTATAGTGAAGGTACTACCTTCCCAATCAGCTGGCTGAAGTTGTTTGTTTTTTGCCCGGGCACCGAGGTCTTTCACTTCCGCACCAATAGCAGATAATGATTTGGTGTCTGCAAACCGGACAACCGGAACAAGTAGACCTTCCTCTACAGCGACTGCCACTCCAATATGAATGTGATGGTTGTAGCGGATTTTGTCACCAAGCCAGCTCGAATTTACTTTCGGGTGCTGACGAAGTGATGCGGCCACTGCCTTTAGTACCATATCATTAAAGGAAATCTTGTTTCCTGTAAAGTCGATAATACTTTTTCTTGCCTCAATGGCTTTGTCCATATTGATCTCCATGGTGAGATAAAAATGGGGAGCCGTGTATAAGCTTTCAGACAGCCGGCGGGCAATCACTTTCCGCATTTGGGACACCGGTACTTCTTCATATGATTCCGTCATTCCATTTGAAGTGGAGACAGAAGCAGATTTTGCCGAAGATGACGTAGCTGGTTTTGCAGAAGGTGTAAAGGTTTCAACATCCTTTTTCACGATCCGTCCGTTTTCGCCGGAGCCTGAAATGGAACCAATGTCGATTCCCTTTTCTTTCGCCAGTTGTTTGGCCAGGGGAGAGGCTTTCACCCTTGAATCTGAACTTGTTGCCACAGGATTAGCTGCTACAACTTCTGGTGCAGTTGAACTCTGAACCGGTGCAGATGCCGGAGAGGTGGTTGGAGCAGACGGTGCCGAAGAAAGCAAAGGGGTAAAGTCGGTTCCGGCATCACCCACAATGGCGATGATTTCATCCACTTTCACCGATTCGCCGGCCGCCAGACCCACGTACAGCAGGGTGCCGCTTTCGTAGGATTCCAGTTCCATCGTGGCTTTGTCTGTTTCTACTTCCGCCAGCAATTCTCCGGATTTGACTTTATCGCCCACTTTTTTGTGCCAGGCAACTATGGTACCGTCCGTCATCGTGTCGCTCATTTTTGGCATACGGATAATGTTGGCTGGAATGTAAGCAGTTGAAACAGCAGGCTGAGATAAGGGCGTTTCCTGTATAGGTGCGGGTGAAGCAACCGGTGCACTTCCTCCGGACTGACCAGAAAGCAGGGAATCAAAATTCTCTCCGGCCTTACCAATGATGGCAATGACAGAGTCGACAGGGACTGAATCTTTTTCTTTCACGCCAATAAAGAGGAGAGTTCCACTTTCATAAGATTCGAGTTCCATTGTGGCTTTATCGGTTTCTACCTCCGCCAGAATATCACCTGCCTTTACCGAATCTCCTACTTTCTTGTGCCATGCAGCAATCACACCCTCGGTCATGGTGTCGCTCATTTTTGGCATTTTTATGACTTCAGCCATTTATTCAATACGTGTTGGAAAAGATAATACCGAAACCCTGATTTTTGTTTTCGGACCGCGAAGTTAAGCAGAAAAGCTTTTGCTGATGAGTGTCTATCCAAATTGCAGACAATTCCCCTATAATTTTAATGGATTGTCGGGGAATTATTCCGGAAATTCAGTTACAAATGAATCAGGTTGGTATATTTGGGCTGTGAAGAATTGTAGGTTTATCTTGCTGCTTTTCAGCCTGGTGGCATTTCCGGGGCTGTTTCAAAAAAGTGTTGCCCAATATGTGGAAGGCGACAAAACATTACCGGCGAGCACCCGCAGGGATTCCATTATAGTGAAAGACCATGATCCGGAAGAAACAGGTTTTCAAAGCTCAAAACTGGTACCAGGAGGTAATCTGGCGCTTCAGTTTGGGAATCCGTATTATTATGATATTTCTCCCTCACTCGGCTATATGGTTACAGAGAAATTGATGGTAGGACTTGGTGTAATTTATGTTTCAATGGGAGGAAGGGACCCTATTTACAACCAGAAATACAATTTCACTTATTATGGGGGAAGGCCTTTAATCCGGTATAAGGTGATTAATGACATTTACGCCAATGCAGAAATCGACTTTTTGAACTCTCCTTATAATTACGCTACTAATTATACTATTGGTGAAAAACCTCGGAAATGGACAACCAACCCATTGCTAGGAGCAAGTTATGTGATTCCGTTTGGTAAAAGAGGTGGTGTCCAGGCGACATTGCTGTATAATCTGAATTATCAGGAAGACTATTCACCCTACAGTTCTGCCTTTATCTGGAGGATTGGATTTTTTCTTTAGGCTATAAATCGCCCTTGTTCCTGATACAAATGCAAACAAAGCACCCATATTTGCACCCTCAAAAATTATTGAATGTCTGATCAAATAAGATTTGCTGTTGTTGGCAGCGGCCACATTGGGAAGCGCCATGCTGCCATGATCCAGCAAAATCCGGAATCCAAACTAGTTGCGATGGCCGATGTCAATACGGCTTTGGAAGCCGATATCGAATCTACATTTGGTGTTCCTTTTTTTTCATCAATCGAAGAATTACTTGCATCAGGCCTGGAATTTGATGTGGTGAACATCTGTACTCCAAATAATTTCCATTCTCCGCAAGCCATCCTGGCTTTGGAAGCCGGTAAACATGTAGTTGTCGAAAAGCCGATGGCTCTCTCAAAGGCTGATTGCGAGGATGTGATTTACAAATCTCTTCAGGCGGGTAAGTTGGTTTTTTGTGTGATGCAAAACCGGTATTCACCTCCGTCAGTCTGGTTAAAGGAGGTTTTATCGCAGAAAAAGTTGGGTGAGATTTACCATGTTCAGATCAATTGCTTCTGGAACCGCGATAGTCGTTACTACAAAGCAGGTGGCTGGAAAGGGAATAAAGTCAATGATGGTGGAACACTATTTACACAGTTCAGCCACTTTATCGACATTATGTTCTGGCTGTTTGGAGACATCACCAACATCAATGCCCGTTTCTATGATTTCAACCACAAGGAATTGACGGAGTTTGAAGATTCCGGAATGGCACAGTTTGACTTCATCAAAGGAGGAACCGGTTCGCTCAATTTTTCAACGTCCGTTTTCGACACCAATCTGGAAAGTTCGATGACGATTATCGGCGAGAAAGGATCGATAAAGGTCGGTGGCCAGTATATGAATGAGGTTCAATACTGCCATATACAGGATTATACCATGCCCGAACTTCCTCCAAGTTTACCTCCAAACGACTATGGCCACTACAAAGGATCTGCTGCGAATCATCATTTCGTGATTGAAAACGTGGTCAACACCCTTAAAGGCCGAACTGTTGCCACCACCAATGCTCTGGAAGGATTGAAAGTGGTGGAGATAATTGAGAAGATTTATGTTCAGAAGGTTTAAATTTCCCCATTATTTTCTATTATTGATTTTTTTAACATCCCTTTCTCATGAAAAATAGAAGAGTATTGTTCCTTATCGTATTTGCCTTTTTGTTCTGTAACCATTCATTTGGACAACTTACATTCTGGAACAATCTGGAGTTGTATTACCCTTTCAACAACAATGCATTAGATTATTCCGGTAATGGCTGGGATGCGACCCCCATTGATGTAATTCCAACTGAAGGAGTATTCGGAGATCCGAACGGAGCCTACCATTTTAATGGATCAACTTCCCGTGTCCTCAGAAATGTCCTTTCAATAGCCGATTCCAGTACATTCTCTTGCTGGATTTATTCAGAACTGGATTCGCAAGCAGCTCCGATCATATACAATGGACACACTGCACATGCTGGATTTGGAGTTTTTATTAAAAAGCCATACGGAAATTTTGGCTCTGGCTACCGCGGCAAAACATTGGTTGTACACCAAGGCGGTGTATCAGAGAGCTATTTCAACAATTCATTTGAAGTCCCGACCCAACAATGGCTTCATCTTGCCCTGGTACGCCGTGGACAAACTATTGAATTGTATCTGAATGGTATTTTCCAGGCCAGTGCTCCTTATGTGGCCAATACTCCTTACGGTGAGTTTAGCCTTGGTGCATCTACAGATCATATTACTGTAGGATACCCTGCATTCATGGGTAAAATTGATGAAGTAATGGTATTCACTTCTGCACTTTCAGCCCAGAATGTTTATAAAGTCTTTCAAGCAAATCTTACTGATACAAAGGATCTGATTGGAAATTCGAATAATGTTGTTGTTTATCCCAATCCGTCTCGTGGGAAATTTGAAGTGACGAAAACAGATGATAAAACTATTGATGAAATAGAAGTACTTGATGCTCTGGGAAAATCATGTTATTTTTCATCTCTTTCAGGTCAGACAAACAAACTTTATTCTAGCATTCAAATACCCAACCTTGTTCCAGGCATTCATTTCCTGAAAGTTCGGTCCGGAGGAAAAACCAGTATTCGAAAAATTGTCCTTGAATAACAGCTTCTCAAACTGAATGGAGGTTAAGCAACACTCGGAAACCGAAAAAGCACAACTGAACGCTTATTTTAAAAACAGGGGGATCGATCCTGATTATTATCTATCTTTCCAACTTCCTGTTTATTTAAAAGATGAACTGCCGTCAGATAAAAATGCACCCATTCTGGATATTGGGTGCGGGTTCGGACAGATGCTTCTTCGACTCAGGGAACAGGGCTACTCCAATATAAAAGGTATTGATATTGGCCATGAGTCGGTAAATTTTTGCAAATCTCAAGGGCTACAGGTAGACCTGATAGAATCAGTAGAACAATATGCTGAACAAAACCAGGGACACTATTCTCTGATTTTGATGAGCCACGTTTTGGAGCACATACCAAAAGAAAAGTGTATTGATACTTTGATGGCCATCAGGAAAATGCTTGCTGCGGGTGGCAGCTATATTGTAATGGTTCCCAATGCTCAAAGCCATACCGGTGTTTACTGGATGTACGAAGATTTCACGCACTACTTGTTGTTCACAGCGGGAAGTTTGACCTATGCACTTCAGTCCGCAGGATTCAGCCGGATCGAGTTTCTGGACCCTAAATGCCTGAAAGGACTTTCTGCATTTGGCCAATGGAAACGGAAAATCCTGCTTCGTCTGTACGAAATCCAGTTAAATTTTTGGAACCGGGTTACAGCCTCCTCTTTTCACAAGCCAAGTCCAAGGATTTACTCATTTGAACTCAAAGCGAAGGCCGGCGTTTGATAAGATACTTTCTATTTACAACCCCAACCTCTCCTTCAACTGCGCATAGTGCGATCGGCTGATAGGTACCTGGAATCCATTTCGGAGGATTCCGATGTAGCTGTTTTTCTCCAGTGTCTCTATCCGTGTGAGGTGCTGAATATTGAGAATAAACGACCGGTGCGACCTGAAAAATAAAGATGGGTCCAGGACTTCTTCGTAATAGTTCATGGTCTTTTTCTTAAGGAAATACTGATCCCGGGTGTACACTTTCACATAATCGTCATACGCTTCAAGATACAACACTTCCGACACTGGTAGTATTCGAATGTCGTTGCCCTGTTTCACCACAATCCTTTTATATTCCTCCGGGGACCTGGCTGAAGTTTGTAGGAAGGTATCGAGTTCCTGCTTCACTGAATCTTTACCTGCCTGCAACCTCCACTTGGCGATAGCAGCGTTGAGGCGGTCCTGTGAAAAGGGCTTCAGCAAATAATCAATGGCATTGGCCTCGAAAGCTTTCAGGGCATATTCGTCAAATGCAGTTGTGAAAATAACACAAGGACATTCTGTCAATAGCTCCAGCATTTCAAACCCATTGATTTTGGGCATCTGGATGTCGAGAAAAACCAAATCCGGTCGGTGCTGGGCTATGGCTTTTACACCTTCAAAACCATTTTCGCATTCGGCCACTATTTCCAGATCGGGATGAGCCGAAAGGTATTCAGCCAGGAGTCCACGGGCCAGGGGTTCGTCATCGATGAGGATAAGTTTTTTCATTTCAAAGTTGGTATCCGGAGGGTTGTGGTAAACAGATTTTCTTGACGGGTTGTGATGAGAAGGTCCTTCCTTGCAAAGACTAACTGCAATCGCCGCTGGACAGAACTTAGCCCGAAACCAGAGCCCCGGGTGGCGGGTTCAGATTTCGGATCAAATGGATTCTGAATTTCAATGCATAAAAACTCTCCATCCTGCCAGGTTCGAATTCGAATATGAACCACTTCTGTAACATCATACAAACCAAACTTAATGGCATTTTCAACGATTGGCTGGAGAAGGAGAGCCGGCAGAACAAGACCCAGACTTTCAGGTGAGGTTACAAATTCAATCTGCAGACGGGCACCAAAACGGACCTTCTCGATATCAAGATACAGTCGCAGGTGATCGAGCTCTTCCTGAAGTCGCACTGGTTTGTCTTCCTGTTTAAGGGTACCGCGAAGAAAATCCGACAATTGCTGGGTCATCTTCCTGGCAGCCTCCGGTTGCCGGCCTATAAGGGCATTGATCGAATTAAGGCTGTTGAAGAGAAAATGGGGATGGAGCTGCTGACGGAGCCTGGCCAGTTCGGCCTCTTTCATCAGCTGCTCACTTTCTGCTGCCCTTCGTTCCATTTCTTTCTGCTCCGTGAGCTGACTTCTGATCCATTGGTACAGGGTGATAAAGAATATCACCATCAATGCAAATACAAACCGAACTGGTAAGGAAGCCTCAAGAAAGGCGATATACTCCTGATTTCCAGGCAGCAAATAGCCAGGAAGGAACCGAAGAATGTAGCAATAGAATACTGCCATGGCCAGACCAAACAGCATCCGGTACATTTGATTTTCCTTTCCAGGCTGATAAAAACGGTAAAGGAGATTGGTCTCAAAACCTATAAATGCCAGAATCAGATTGCTAATAAGAGAATCATGCAATGCAGGATTCCAGTCCAGTCCAAGCCGGTGAAGAACCAATGTTTGCAGGACAGGCAGCATCAGCCAGGGTCCTGCATAATATATGAGGGATTTTGGATATGGAAATGACCCGTTTTTCTTCAAGATACCGGAATTGAAATGGAAAAATACGATGCTGTAGCTTTGGATTTTTCACGGATCTGGCCAATAAAAACACTTGCATCATCGGCTTCATGAGTTACAGAATATACGTGCCCTCCATCTGAAATCCGGCTTAACGGAAATACATCGGCTACGGCAATGAAATTCCAACTGACAAGCCGGCCGAGATGATTGAGAAACTCATCCTGCTCCTGAAAACCAAGGCACCGGGCCTTTTCCCATGCGGTTTCCAGATCCGGGGCTTCAATGAGTCTGACCTGTTCGTCAAACTGTGCCATGCCGTTGTGGTTTTCAATAAAAATCTGGAAAACCAGGGTTGTCAAAAACGTGTGCATTGGCTGGATTAATAATTGTTGATTTCAATTCCTCCCATAAAAACATTGCCCTCCAGGATCAGAAGCTTTTTGTCTTCTCCATCAGCTGGACGAAAATGCCGTTTGTCGTCCACCCCCCCCATCACACAATTGATTTCCGACTTAATATCCCAGTTAGACGGTAAAATGATCTGGATTCCGCCCATCACTGCATTGACTTCAATATGTGCACTTGACTGTATTTCAGCTTGAATAAAGTTGATCTCCACACCTGCCATCACGGCAGTGATCTCACCAAAACGAAGATCTTTCGTCACAACTTTTTTGCTAACTCCACCCAGAACAGATACTACCTCAAATGTAGAATCTGCCAACGCAGGGCCAGTGACGGTCTGCATGTCAGGAGGCTGAGTCCATTCCTTTTTTTTAAAATGCCGCCTGAACTCATCCTTGCAGGCGTTGGGTTTTCTGGGACGAAATGCCCGAAACACCATCAATATACCAAAAACCATCAGAACGACAGGCCAAAGAATCGCACGGTTGACTATTCCGGGATAAAAATCGACCAGAAGGTATACTGAACCAACCAGCACCGGAAATATCCAAAAGATGCGCTGAAAATTGTGTTTCACGCCGATCACAATTCCAATTACGATCAGCCAGAATTTCCAGGTAAAAAGCCACCAGGCCATTTCATAACCGAGTTCTCTTCCAAGCAGTAAACAGCCAGCTGCAAGGACGGCCAGCCCGCCAAATATTTTTCCACGTTTCTGTGCACCTTCCCAATTCTCCGTCTGGTTTGTGGTTGATGTTTCGTTGGTTGCCATTTTCTTGAATTTTGACCAAAACTAGAACCTCCATCCAGCTGGTAAAACGTTTGATAGGTTGAGCCGGTGAGAAAATAGGTGAACCGTATCAGGTTGGGTGTGAAATGTACCGGAGGAAAACTTCCCGTCAGAAATCTTATTCGCCCACCATTACAAACGCACCCCAGTAATAAGGGTCAGGGTATTTCCGCCTGATGTTTTCGACTGCCAGTGAAAAGGCCTTTTCCATTGTAAATGACTTTCCTTTAGAATCTTTCCGTAAAATCTGAGCATAAAATCCAACCATAAATTCACGGGTCACCTTATCGCTCACTTTCCACAAACTCATCATCAGATTTCGGGCACCGGCAATCTGAAACGCACGCTGCAAACCAAACACTCCCTGACCCAATGCCGTTTCTCCCATCCCGGTTTCACAGGCACTGAGAACCACCAGCGAAGTTTCGTCCAGATTCAGGTTCATCGCTTCATAGGCTGTGAGAATTCCGTCTTCATCACCGGCTGCTACTTCCGAGCCAGGACCCCGGTTGGCACCAGCCAGAATGATCCCACTGTTGAACATTCCTTCAGGCGTATTCTCCGAAGGATGGAAATAGCCATGTGTTGCCAGATGCAAAATACCTGGGCTGTTGGTCGATTTGACCGCTTTTTCAGTGGCCATTTTGCCAGTGAGGGTCTGTACATTCCATCTGTTTTTGCGAAGCAAGCCGGAAATTTCATTCGCTTCTTCAAGGGTGGATGGCAATGGACTGTAGTTTCCCCCATTCCTGATTTCAACGGAACGATTCAGGTTTGGTTCGGGAATTCCACTTGCTGCAGCAAACTGTTGACTTCTCCCATCAAAATCGGGAAACCCCAGCACAAAAGCAGAATGAGTGATCATCTTCTTTTTCTCTGTCTGTACCAAATCTCTCGAACTGGTGATCCGGCGAATGGTGCGCTCCTGGTAAAGAAACCGGCCGGTTTGAGGATTTTGCAATGTTTGAAGATTGATGAAATTGTAGATCCCTTCGGGAGAAAAATAAACTGTTTCCACTTCCGGACCGAGCGCTTTTCCGATTTCTTTCCAGAATAGATTATAGGAATTCCGGTCTTCAAGCCTTTTGACTATGCAACGCCGGTAATACGGAAATCCGATGGAGTCCATTTTTTCTGAATTTGGAAGTGCTATTAACCGGGGCATGCTTTCCCCAGCTTTCAGAATAAGTGCTGCGTAACCCAAATGATAGTTGTACTTGTGTCCAAGATTGGGAGGACTGAAATTCTTTCCCTTGTTCAGTTTTACGTCCAATAGTTCAGTTATGTTGATTATTTCCACCACAGCGTCACCGGGTTTCAGACTTTGTTGAACATTTTGCCAATGAACAACCTTGCGATCGGTCAGTTTCTGGAAATTGGGTGATTGAATAATAAGATCCACTTCCAATTGATTGGCCAGGTTTTCGAGGCTGTCAAGGGAATGCCGGTTTTTTTTCTTTCCACTCAGCACCAATTCATTGATCTGCTGTTTCACCTGTTGCCAATGTCCGAAACGTGATTGAATGGCAGTATCATTTGTACTTGCCATTCGCTGACGGAATTTACGATCGCTGTTGATAAATAGACTTTTGGTAAGCAGTTGCTTATCAAACAGTTTACCGGCCAATTCAGGATGTTGTTTTGAAGAGATTAGGGCAATCCAATCAAAAGACTCCAAATTGGGAGTAAGCATTTTGTAGATTGCCATTCGTTGACGTTCCGGAAAAGAAGGAAAGCACTTTTCTATAAACCGAAGGGAAAGGTTGTTGGCGACTTCCAAATTGGCCAAAGCACTTTCATTTTTCTTTTTCATAACGTAATACATCCCCAAATTGTGATACAGGCCGATATTTGAAATGTGATCTTCCATTTCGGTAAGCGATTTGTTCTTCATGGCCAGTTTGAAATAATGCTCCGCCTGTTGATCCCGTTCGCTGAATAAGTAAAGACTTCCCATAAGAAACCAAACCATGGTAATATTCCCACTGTTGGGCTCATCCCATCTGATAAACAATTCCTTTGCTTTCATCAGATATGCTTCCGCTGAGGAATCGTCGCCAAAACTCCAGTGTGCCTTACCCAGATTATAGTAAAGAAGACCAAACATCCGATGCCCTTCATTGAAAATGGATTGACAAATAGCCAGGCTTTTTTGAAAATAACCGGCCGCCCGTTTAAAATCTGTATTGATAAACTGGATCTGCCCCAGACCCATTAAATTATTTGCCCGGTATATGGCATGGGTGGCAGCATGTTTATCAAGGATTGGTTGTGCTTTGAGATAAAAACCATCTGAGGCCGGGTAATCTCCAACATTAAAATACGCATCGCCTAAACGAGAATAGAGAATCCCAAAATGTACATCTTCCGGTTTTACATGTTTGGTAAAAATGGCTTCTGCTTGTTGAAAACACTTATTTGCTTCCATAAAATTAAGTTGCTCGCTGATCACAAGCCCGAGTTCCAGCCAGACTTTCCCCGTTTCCATAGCGGAGTCTCCACAGATTTTCCGGCATATTTCCAGGGACTGGTTGAGAATGACTTCGCTTTCTTTACCTCGATTCTGGAACTCCAATAATGTTCCCTTCAGAAGGAGAAGATTGCCATAGTCCCAGTTTTCAGTTTGGTTTTTAGCGACACATTGCTGAAGAAGTTGGTCTGCCAGGTGAATTGCTTTGGAGTATTCTCCTTTATCACGCAGGGAAAAAAGCGAATCCATTGCTGAAGAAACCTGTGAAAATCCAGGTATTGATAACAGCCAGAAAGTGGCCAGAAAAAATGCTGTCGGACCCAGTTTTATTTTGCGACAAATTTTTGGGAACACGAGACAGGAATTGAACATTTCAGTTGGAAAGAAGATAATTGAGGGAGGCAAAGTAGTGAGTTTAAACCGGATGGAGGACAGGTCTTCACTCGATTTTGTACGATTCAAACCACGCTCTCAAAGCCACCTGAGCACAATCGTCAGATGTAACTATATTTCGGACGGAATCCCGGATCTGGATTTCCACCAACTTTTCAAATTCTTTCGTGTCAGTAATTCATCGCCACCCTGTTCAGGATTTATCCGGAAAGCCACTTGCGGCGATCAATGCATTTGTTCAGGTAAAAAGTTGGCTGGTTTTATGGCTGGCAGTATTTCTAAGTATCGGATCCGCCAGAAGCCAGACAGAAACCGAACTGGAACCCAAGGAATTTGGCAATTGTCTTTCCAGGCAACTCACGTCAAAAGATGGCCTTTCGCAGGGTCATGTGAATGGAATGGTAAAAGATACGGACGGGATGATCTGGCTGGCTACCAAAGATGGTCTTAACCAGTATAATGGTTATCGTTTCCATGTTTTCCGGCACAATCCACGGGATGTTTTTTCCTTACCCGAAAACCATATTAAACGAATCCTTCTCGATGAATCCGGGAATCTCTGGCTCGGAACGGCCAATAAAGGAATCTGGTTCTTCAACCGGAAAGAAGAAAAATGCTACCCCATCTGGCAAAACCCTGCAGATCCCGGTTTGCAGCAACTGCAATACAAAAACGGACAGTTGCTGGTGCAGTTTTCATCAGGTGTCGATCTTGTGGATGTATCCAAACGAAACAAAAACAGAGTTCCTGCAAAGCCTGAATTGTTGTACCGACACGTTGATATATTGCCAGATGCTGAGACCGGTATATTTCCCATTCCTTGGAGCAAGGACGGAGACATTTGCTGGATACCCAATGGCTCGGATGGTTTTACTGTTTATCCAAAAATGAGTGGGAAGGGCAAACGATTTTCTCTGGAAACGTCTTTTTTAAAGGACGGAATCACAAACACAGAAATCACCTGCTTCCGGAAGCATCAGAACAAAACGCAACTGGTGGTTTTTGAAGACGATAAAATCAGCCTGATTGATGCTGAACAAAATAAAGTCATACGGAAACTCTCCTTTCAGACAGGTTTGGTGCTGGGAAGAAAATCGGCTCCGTTTCAGGATGATCAGGGTCGTTTCTGGCTGAGCACCACCGATGGCAGTTTCCTGATTGTGGACGTTGATCAGCCTTCTTTGCAGATTCTTACTGGTCCCTGGATTCACAATACCTGGGCATTGTCTTTCCTCAATGACGGTCAAGGTCAGCTTTTTGTTGGAACCAATGGTAATGGAGCCCTCATTCTCAATCTTCGTTCGGCTGGCTTCGAACGCTTTCAGGGAAAATTCAGGTTTGGTTGGGAGGATCCGGAAGGACATCTTAAAATCCCGATGAACTTTGCTTTCCCTTCTGAAAAATTGTTGCCAGGAAGCCGGAAAATCCCCATTGACCTGGTGTTCTCCAATTCCGGTTCCTCTATTTTGGTTGGGAAATCTGCCGGTCGACCCATTCTGGTTGAACATGAACCCGACCCCGAAACATATATGATCCTCTATTCGGCAGATGGAAAAAAACAGAAAGAAATCACCTGGCGTTCGCCGGTGGGCAATCCGATTTCCAAAGGTTTTCCATTGCTGATGGATGAAAATAATCATCTCTGGCGATGCGATTACGGACGGAACCAGGAAAAATATCTGGTCCTTTACAATCCTGAAACGGAAAAAGTGCTGGGTGCTTTTCTTTTTCCCGGTCGGCCCGGGTTCAATGAAAACCGGTTTGTTTCAATCATCGAGAAGGGCAATGATGGAGTCCTCTGGCTGGGAACAACAAACGGAGTGTACAGTTTTGATCCTGTAAACCGGAAATGGCTCCGTCATTTTACCAGCAGCCCGGAAAACAAAGAATCGTTGCTGTCGAATCTGGTTTTTTCCATTTGTGATGATCCCGTTGATCCAATTCAGTTTCTCTGGGTGGGAACAGCCGAAGGAGGCTTTCATAAATTGAACAAACAAACTGGCAAATGCACTCGCTTTTCAACAGCGGATGGTGTGCCCGGTTCTGCGGTGTATGGAATACTTCCGGATCAGGCAGGAAACCTCTGGATCAGCGGATCAAATGGAATCACTTGTTTCAGACCAGACAAAAAAACCTTCCTCCGGTTTTCGTCAGAAGATGGTTTGCTGGGGGATGAATTTCTTCCCTATGAATCCATCAGAGGAGCAGACGGCAAGTTGTTCTTTGGAAGCGTGGAAGGAATCACCGGTTTTTATCCGGACAAAGTGCTGACCGATTTTCCCAGGCCCCGGATTTCACTGACGGGACTTTCCATTTTCAACCACCCGGCCAGCTGGAAAACGGATGGTGCAGTGTTGTCTTCACCCATTGCCTTTGCAGAAGAAATTCATCTCAACCATGAGCAAAGTATGTTTCGCCTTGAATTTTGCCTGGGCGATTACAGTCCCTCAGAAAAAAAGCAGTACCGTTATTTTCTGGAAGGATACGATGACAAATGGATCAATGCCGGAACCAACAATTCGGCCACCTACACCAATCTCAATCCCGGCTCGTATACGTTTCATGTTGCCGGAATTGGTGGACATGGTCAGCCAACAGAAGGAGAGGCCCGCATCCGGATCGTGATTTCACCGCCCTGGTGGCGGACCTGGTGGTTTGAAACGTTGTCATTTCTTGTGGTGGCCGGTTCGTTGTATGCATTGTACCGGTATCGGCTCAATCAGCAGCTCAAAATTCTGAGGCTGCGTGACAAAATTGCGGTGGATCTGCACGATGAAATCGGCTCTTCACTCAACAGCATTGCCTTTTTTGGAGAAGTGGCCAAACGGATGATTCCGGAAGAACATCCTTCCGTGGCTGTTATGGACCGCATCAACACAAAAAGCAAAGAAGTGATGAGCAGCATGAGCGACATTGTCTGGAGCCTCAACACCCGCAACGACCAGTTTGATCAGGTTTTACAACGACTCCGGTCGTTTGCCATTTCGATTATGGAGCCCAAAGGTTGCAAGGTCGGGTTTGAATCATTTATGAATACCGACGCCCTCCGTCTTGATATGGAGCAACGACGCAATGTGTATTTGCTGGTAAAAGAGGCGATCAATAATGCATCGAAATACGCAGAATGTACCGTCCTTTCTGTGCGGTTTTCGCTCGAAAAGAACGTTTTCCGTTTTGAAGTAGAAGACAACGGAAAGGGATTTGATGAAGAAACGATTTCGAAAGGAAACGGATATTATTCCATGCAAAAGAGGGCCAAAGACCTGGGAGCCAATATCCGGATCGAATCCAAACCCGGATCCGGAACCCGGATTGAGGTTGAGATGCAGGTAAAAAATAGGTAGATCTAACGATATTAAATCATTCCGAAACCACCCTTATTTGTCTTATGAAATCGAAGGTTGTAATATTTGAAGATGACCATTCTTACCGGGAAAGTCTGGTGATGCTGATGAGCACCACACCCAATCTGGATTGTGTGGGCAATTTTTTCAATTGTGAACAAGTGCTGGAAAAGGTATCGAAACTGAAGCCGGATGTCGTGTTGATGGACATCGACATGCCCCAGGTAAATGGCATTGAGGGACTCACCATTTTACGGAAACAGTTTCCCGATCTCAAAATTCTCATGCAGACGGTTTTTGAAGATGACGAAAAAGTATTTGCCTGTATATGCGCTGGTGCCGATGGTTACATTCTGAAAAAAGCGTCCCCGATTGATCTGCTCGAAGGCATCGAAGAAGTGCTCAATGGCGGTGCACCGATGACACCCACCATTGCACGACAGGTTCTCCGGTTGGTGAGTGAACAAAACCGCCCAGGTAAAAGTGCAGAGTTTAAACTGACGGAACGGGAAGTCGAGATTCTGGGACTGATGGTGGAAGGACTGAGTTACAAAATGATTGCCGACCATTGTTTCATTGCCCAGACCACGGTGAACGCCCACATACGGAATATTTATGAAAAGCTTCAGGTTCATTCGGTGGCAGAGGCAGTTGCAATGGCCCTTAAAAAGAAACTGGTGTAGCCCAATTCATAACCATGAAATATCAGATCAATCCTGTTTCCATAGCCGGAATTTTTGTCATTTTTTGGATGGCTTTATTGACTGCCGGATTTCGTTCAACGCCAGCAATGTCATCTCAGCCTGGAAAGCAAAAAGATCCGGCTTTCCGCGAAAACCAGCTTTGGGAGTTTCGCATCAATGACATGACCCGATCAGGAAACGAGATATCGGTGCTTTCCCCGGTTTCCGGCGCCAATGTATCGGGCCGGGAAATCGTATTTCAGTGGCAGAGAAACGCAACAGGCAAGCTCTTTCTGCGCATAATCAACAATAAAAACAAAGAAGTCTGCACCCGTGAAATCAGTGGACAGAAGTATGTGCTTAACCCTTTAAAAGTCTCAATGAAACCTGGTCTCTTTTATTGGGTCATAGAATCAGAAATGGAGATGCTGCATGTAGGGAAGTTTTTATACAGGCATCATTAAACCCATTGAATTCATAAGAAACGAAATCCTGTAGAAAAAAAATCCGGGGCATTATTCGTACCGCAGACTTTCTATTGGGTTAGCACCTGCTGCTTTCCTGGCTGGAAATATCCCAAAAACCAGACCCACCGTGATGGCCACTCCAAAGGACAACACGACCGAAAATCCAGTGATGAAGGTTTGTATTCCTGCCAGTTTTTCCACACTGAAACAGATCACGATGCCCAGCACAATTCCCGCCAGACCACCCGAAAAACTGATGGCGACAGCCTCGGCGATGAACTGCCACACAATGTCTCTTTTCTGAGCACCAATAGCCAGACGGAGACCAATTTCTTTCACCCGCTCCATAACCGAGGCCAGCATGATGTTCATAATCCCGATTCCACCCACTAGCAATGAAATGGAAGCAATCACACCGAGCACGATGTTGAACAGCTTTTTGGTTTTCTGTTCCTGTTTGAGCAACAGTTCGGGCACCACAATCTCCACATCTTCCACCCCGTTGTGCCGGCGGTTGAGGATCTTACTGATCAGATCCACCGATGATTCCATGTACTGACTTTCTTTGATGTTCACCACCAGGCGGTCAATCTGGTGGTAGTTTTCAGTGTTTTTCTTACTATCGTCGTTGTCTTCCCATGGCCGGCGTTTCATGCTGGCTGGCGTGGTGAGGCCCCGGTTGTTGTATCGCAAAAGCACGGTTTTGATGGGGGTATAAATATCGGAATTGTAGTTACGGATGGAGAGTTTCTCGATGTTTTTGTCGCTCAGCAATCCCCCTTCCAGCACGCCCACCACCTGAAGCCAGACGTTGCCGCACTTAATAAACTGCCCGATGGGATTGATTTTGGAGAAATATGTCGCTTTAATCTGGCGGCCGATGATGCAGACAGCATCTGCTTTGTCGAGTTGCTTGGTCGAGAAATATTTGCCTTCTCCCACATTCACTCCCGCCATTTGAAAATAGGCATTGCTCACCCCGATCAATCTGCCTGGCTGTCGGATTCCGTCCCGCATAAAGGGTGTTTTGATCTCAATTTCAGGACTGATCCCACCCGCATGCTCCACTGTGGCAAGGATGTTTTCGGCGTCTTTGAGGTTGAGTCCGGGTGAAAACTTCGGCTTGTCTTTGCTGTCTTTTTCCTCCTGCTTTTTTGCCGGATCCGGGGGAAGGGCTTTTATAATGAGGTTATTGGATCCCACCAGGCGGATCTGTTCGAGAATTTCCCGTTCTGCCCCGGCACCAATTGCCAGCATGGCGATCACGGCAGCCACACCGAAAATGATGCCCAGTGAAGTAAGAAAGGCCCGGAACCGGTTGGTCGCCAGGGCTTCCAGACCCATTTTGAAATTCATCAGTAAACGCTCCATCGCCTGTATCCGGAATTATTTTCCTCCTGTGGAGGCGCCTGGATTAAATTCTGATTTCGGTGCCTGGTGCAGACTCTGGAAATCGGCCCATCGTTTCTTCCAGGCCGCATTTTCACTCTGCACCGGTAGGGCGGGTTTCTGCGCCAGTTTCTTCAGTTCAATGCCGGATGTATCGGTTGGTGTGGAAAGAAGGATCACGTCGTCTTTACTCAATCCTCCATAAATGACGCCCTGATTTTCATTGACCGCTCCCACCAGAACCTGCTGGCGAACCAGCGAAGTTCCTTGTTTCTTATACACAAAAGAAAGTCCGTTCATGTTATTGAGGGCTTCCAGTGGCACACTCAGCACATTATTGTACAATCCGGCATGGATTTTACAGCTGGTGGTCATGGCAGGCCGTAAAGACGGATCCTGTGTAATCACATCTATCAGTACTTCAAATACCTTGGCATCGGAATTCGGTTTCTGTTCACCCACATTGGCTACCTGCACGACACCTCCTTCCAGCTTTTTTCCTGGCTCGGCATCGAGACCGATTTCAACATACTGGCCCACTTTTACTTTCTGGATGTCCACTTCATTGATGTAGGTGATCACCTGCATTTGGGTAAGATCGGGAAGAGTGGCCACACTTGGGTCCCAACTGTTGACGGTGGATCCCACTATTTTTTTTGCTCCGTTCCAGTTGCGGCTGTAGATCACCATCCCGGCTTTGGGTGCCATGATGGTGAGTTTACCGAGAAGGTCGCTCAGCCTTTTTTGCTTGCTTTGGGCCAGGCTCAGATCTGATTGAATGATCTGCACTTTGGTAACAGCCTGTTTTACTTTGGTCTTATAGTTTTCGGTTTTCACGGTGAAGCTTTTCATTGCCTTTTCCAGTTCTATTTCCTTCTGACGGATTGTCGCTGGAGCTTCAAACCGACTTTGTTCTTTTTCAAGCCGGGCTTGTTCGACAGAAAATTTCTGGTTGTAAAGATCGTCCCTGGCTTCGCGTAACGTGAGGGTGGTATCGAGCCGGGCCTGGTTGAATTCAGATGTTTTCTTATCCACTTCCAGAGTGGCATCACTCAGCTTGCTTAAGATCGGATTTTTCTCAATCGAAGCTACATAATCGCCCGCCTTTACTACGGTTCCTTCCTGAATAAGATCTTCAATTTTAAGTTCTGAATAAATCCCGGATTGTTGAAGTTCCGGGCCTGGGGCCACAATCTCGGTCTGGTTCCGGGCTTTGAGCTCACCGGTGGAGGTCACAAATATTTCGAAAGGACCTTTCCGAACCGTTGCTTCGAGCACTACACTGGCCTCACCTTTGGCCGGATTGTAGAAAAAATACGTCAGTGCGCCGGCTGCCACGACGAGGATAAGACCGATCAGAAGGTTTTTAAATTTCATTCAATGGTTGATCTGAATGCCAAAACTTAGAAATTCCGGATGCCCTTCCAATTTTTTGGGATGAAAGGTTCAATTCCATGCCGGGGAAACGGAATGGGGGCAATTTTATTGCCGGGAGGCCGCTTTTTGAAACAAAGTGTTGTGTACAAGCCCCTGCCGGTAGTACTGCACCCGGCTCATGAGGATCTTTCGCAACCCTGGCGGTTCGGGTCTGTTGCTCACCGCCTGCCAGAGCCATCCTTCTACCGGGTTGAGTGCTGTCCAGCTCAGGTTCCCGTCCGGATGAAACAAATGGTATTTCTGATCCTGAAACACGATCGGATAGCCAGGACTATTGGCTCGCCACCCATTGCCCAGTTTGTTTTCATAAAATGAATTAGACCCTACCAGATCGGAAATACCAGGCGCCAGATCGAGATGCTGCACCCATCGGCTGGTATCGGCCTTCAATTGAACAGATGGAGAATACAGCACCAGCGGAACATCGTAAGATCCAACCAGTCCGGCATATTTCGGATCGATACTCGCCTGGGTATGATCGGCTGTCAGTACAAAAAGAGTATTGTGGTACCATGGCCTGGTTCTCGCCGTTTCAAAAAACCGGCGCAGGGCAAAATCGGAATAGGAAATGGCTTCGTGCACCGGCAGCGGGCCTTTTTTGAACCGTCCTTTATACCGATCGGGAATGGTATATGGCTGGTGTGAACTCAGAGTAAAAATTCCAGCAGCAAAGGGTTGTTTGAAACCATCGAGCTGGTTGGAGACATACTGCAGAAAAGGCTCATCAAAAATGCCCCAGTTGTCATCGAAATCCTTCAGATCGGGATATTCGTTCATACCGTAATAGGCATCAAAACCAGCCACTTTACTGAACAGATCGAACGCCATGGTACCGTTTTTTCCGCCGTGGAAAAAGGCTGTTTGGTATCCGTCCTTTTTCAGACGGGAGCCCAATCCTTCCACGCGTATTGAGAGGTAAGGTGAGTTGGCGAAAGCTTCGTCCATCCAGGCTGGCACGGAAGCGAGAACGGAGGGCAGGGCATCTCTCGACGTCCGGCCATTGGCAAAATGATGGGGAAAGTAGATACCAGCCCCGGCTAATGAATCGAGGAATGGCGTGTAGCTGGTGGCGTTTCCTTCGAGTCCGGTGTATTCGGTGGCAAAGCTTTCGAGGATAATGAGCACCACATTGTGTCCCTGCAGCGGTGCCTGACCCGGTTGATTTTCCGGAAAAAGAGAGGTAAATTCGCCTTCATTCATCCATTTCTGATCAGGAAGAGGTTTGAACCCTGTCGATTTAAAAAGAAGAAAAGGTGTGGTAAGAACGGCATGGCCTGCTTCGGATTGAGGAAGTGTAAACGCTTCTCCCGGCAACATGGGCTTGAGCTGAAACGAATTCCGGATCATCATCACCCCCAAACCAACACAAACCAGAATCTGAAAAAATGCAGTCAGAGGTTTTGAATGCTCTCCTGAAGGGCGGGCCGGAAAGGATCGGTACAATCCAAAAATCATCATCCCGAAAACCGGAACCATGGGCCAGTAATGCACCATCAGTTGCGGAAGTTGCCGGAGCGAATCGGCCAGTAGAAACTCAAGCGTGGTGTAGGAAGTCCGCCGGTTATTGAACGCAAAAAACGGCACATCAATGGCATTGAGAAGAAGGAAAAGACTGTTGACGACTACGAATATCCATTTCAGAATTCCGTACACATTCTGATGAAAGTTGAACGGAAGCAGTAAAATCACCCAGAAAACAAGATCGATGCTGGCGATGGTGGAAGCATCAAAACGCAGCGACAGAATGATGAACGAAAACCAGTCCCCAATCGTCAGCTTTGCGAACATTTCGGGGTACATCACCACAAAAGCAATCCGACAAAGCCAGTAGAATACCAGCACCATGATGGTTGGAAGACCGATCCAACGTAGGTTTGCAGGAAATATCCAGTGAGGTAGCAATCCGGTATGCAGAATGAATCCGCAAAAATGGGGGAAAATGTTGGGGAATGGCCCTTCGTATCTGTTTTTGTCGCCGCCCGCAACGAAGAACACAACCTGGAAGCCTGTCTGCGTTCACTCCAAAACCAGCCATACCCCGGGAATTTTGAGGTCTGGATCGGAGACGACCATTCCACGGACGATACCGCATTGATTGGAAATGCGTTTTCTCAGCGGGACAGTCGGTTTCATTTTCTGTCGGTTCCCGACCCATCCAGCCATGTAAAAGGCAAAGCCCTGGCACTGGCCTGCATGGCAAAAGAAGCAAAAGGCGAAATCTTTCTGGTCTGCGATGCCGACATGACCATGCCTCCCAACTGGATGCAGGCGATGGTTTCGGGCATGCAGCGGGAAAATGTGGATATGGTCAACGGCACCACAGCCACTAAAGGCGACACTGTTTTTTCCGCTTTACAGGCCATCGACTGGCTCATTCCCCAGGCAACGTTTTCATGGCTGAGCCGGTTCGACATCACCTACACCGCCATGGGCAACAACATGGGCATCACCCGGAAAGCCTATGAAGCCACAGGCGGTTACTTCGAACTGCCCTTTTCCCTGACGGAAGATTTCGAGCTGTTCCAAAAGGCCCGTTCAAAGGGATTCCGGCTCCGTCATTTGTACCAGACGGATGTGTTTGGCATTTCGGCTCCACAGAAAAAACCATCTGACTGGCTACATCAACATGTCCGCTGGATGGTAGGTTTCGACCAGTTGCCTTTCCGGCAACAGTGGGTTTTTTACGTGCAGCTTCTGTTTTATCCGGTTTTGTTACTGTCCTTTTTCTCAGGTGCTACGGTGCTGAGAGACAGCCTGCTGATGATGTGGGGTGGTAAATTTTTGTACAACAGTTTCCTGCTGGCAGGCATTCGTCAGTTTCATTTGCTGATCTGGCTTCCGCTGTATGAAATTCTTTTCTGGCCTGCGTACATCACATGCTGGGTGCGCTACCGTTTTTCAACTGAAATTCACTGGAAAGGAAGGAGCTGGAAATCCACCTGACTTAATCCAAGGTGGAGTTGGGATATCCTTGAAAGTATTGTCTGGTTCCTGTATGTTTGTGACCTGCGATTCCTTCCTGGACCACTCATGAATGCGGGTCGCATTTCTTTTTATGAAGCACCAATTCCATATGGCACGCTGTCTGTCGATATTCTTTCTCGTAAGTCTGTTTTATTTGTGCAATTCACAATTGGTGCTGGCTCAGAAAAAAGGAAGTAGCAAAAAGAAACCGGCACCTAAATCGGTTTCCAAACCATCAAAACCAGCTGCCAAATCAGAGAGTAATTCGTCCCCAGCGCCTTCAGGGCAGATAATGAAGCTCATTTACGGCGATGTGTTTGTGGGCCCATCCATGAATTTTGCCAGTGGTGACTACATTGATTACCAGAAACTTTACTATGGCACATCCAACTCAAATTTTTCCATTTCCGGTACTTTCAAAAATCAAACATTTTTTACAGCCGGAGCTCAGGCACGGGTCTTTCCATTCCGCAAACCGGAATCACCGTTGTCTGCAATTTCATTCACTGCTGGCTTGTCTTTCCTTCGGAAAGGGTTTACGCACGAGGTTTTACTTGTAAATACTAGCCTGGATTATAAGGATGAAACCCATTTGAAAGAAGAATTCGATGCCTCATTTCTTGCAAGTCATGTAATGGTTCGGTATGGAAAACGATTGTATGCCGAAGCCGGAATATCCATCGACTGGTTTTTAAGTGGGGTGCGTAATCAAGAATTATTGCGGAAATCTTCCGGAGCCAATGCGTACCAGGGCCCGTTTGAAACCACTGCCAATGTCGATTACAATCTCACCACCAAAACGATGAACAGCCAGAGTCTGGGTTGGGTATTTGGAGTAGGATATCAGATCACGGATATGTTTGGTGCCCGGTTTTTCAACAACCTGAATTCAGGCTTTTTTAAAGACTCCAAACTTCAGAATTATCAACCCTCACTTCAGATCACCGTTTCATTTCCGTAATGACAGCCATGAAAAATTTTCTCTGGATTATTGTGATTGTATTGTGTTCCTGCAAAAAAGGAAGTGTGGAAATGCAATCATCTGAAATTGGGATTGATCCTTCAACCAATATCAACGCTCTCAACCGGGCAATTCAGTTGAAAGGCCATTTTGAAGAAGGAACATTCCCCACCAAAGCTGTCGGCGCACCTGTGAATATTCAATTGGTTGCGAACCAGGATACCATTGAAATTGGAAATGAAACCCGTGCGTTTATTCCCTTATCCATTCCGGATCAGGGTTTTTTGAAGCTTTGCGGAATGAATATGAAAGTTGTAGGGGCAACCGGTTACTGGGATGTGGCAACCATCAATGATTCTGTTTCTTCAGATTATTTTGTAGAAGTTACCCTGCCCAACCTGATTAAAAGCGGATATATACGGGTGACTTTCAGTGCAAAATTGTGTTTCAATGGCCAGAGTATCGTAACGGATACTGCGTCAGTAGTGTTAAGTGTACGTCCTTCTTTACCTTGCGGATCTTCTATTACTGGTAGAAACGGGTTAACCATCCGCAAGATTGATATGGACAATAAAAAGGGCAAAGTAAAACTCAGTTTTATTACCTATGGAATTGGAGACCGTATGGATGTAAAATACAACGGAGAATATGTCCTCAGCACCTGCGATTTTCCAAAGAAAGGCCAATATCCAAAATGCAACAGCCCTGCAGAATGCTTTCCAATAACTGGTCAGACATACAAATACTATTACCTTAACTACGACCCAGCAGTGAGTCGTTTCATCGAAGTATATGTGCTTGGTTGGTGCGACAATCCAAACACCGGTTGGATTGTAACCGTTGATTGTCCGGAATAAACATAATCTCTGAAATGCCAACAATCCTAAAGGATTGTTAATCGTTTTCCTTTTATTGAACAATCAACGGATCACTTTGCCGTTGTTTGCAGCACTACTTTGATTGTCTTTCCTATGACAAAGAATCGTTTTACACTTCCGGTCCTCATTTCCTCGCTTACTTTCTTTCTCGTCTTCTTTCTGTGGATGGATTCCTCGTTTTCCATTACCCGTGTTTTTCAGATACGGCAGAAAGACAGCCTTCGCCAGAAATACGCCTCATGGCATAAAACATGGCCCATGGAACGGCTTTTCCTTCAGACCGACAAGCCTTTGTACAATCCCGGTGAAACCATCTGGTTCTCGGTTTTCATGGCCGAAGAGTCAAGGTTGAGCAAACCTTCGCTCAGCGATATTGTCTATGTGGAAATCCTCAATCCGAAAGGAAGCATTGAGAAAACCTTCACCCTCATTGGAAAAGGCGGAAAAGCCAACGGCGATTTTCAACTGTCTGCTGATGCTCCAGGTGGCGTTTACAAACTGAAAACCTACACCCGATACATGCAGAATGCTGGTCGGGAAACCATCCGGGAAATTCAGGTGCAGGAAACCGTTCTTCCCCAACTCATACTCACACTCGAACTCGACCGGCAGGCATACAAAGGCGGAGATCCGGTTTCTGCTGTGTTCACGGGTTCTTCTCTCGACAACAAACCACTGACTGGTTCGGATATCGAAATCAGCATCGTGGCCGGTTCGCAAACCCTTTTCAACCAGCAGGCACAAACCGATGCCGAAGGAAAATTCAAAATTACCTGTGCTTCACTTCCGCCCTTTCCGGCAGGCAGCAGTCCGGTCCTCAATGTGTTGATTCAATACAACGGAGAAACCGAATCCATCACCAAAACCATTCCGACGGTTGACAAAGACCTGCTTGTGTATTTCTTCCCTGAAGGCGGAGATTTTGTGCAGAATCAACCTGGCCGGATTGCCTTCAAAGTTCTCAAACCCGATTCTACCTCTGCCGATGCGGAAGGATGGCTGGTCAATCAGAAAGGAGAAAAGCTGAAAGCTATCAAAACCCTGCACCGCGGCATGGGCAGTTTTGAACTCACGCCAAAAGCGGGCGAACAATACCGCATCGAATGGACGAGTCCACTCGCCTACACATCCACATTGCCGGAAGCACTCGAAAAAGGATACAGTTTGTCGGCCAAAGCGGAGAAAGATGCCGTCCGTTTATCAGCTGGTGCACCGGTGTCGGACAACCTTTTGCTCGTGGCCGAAATGAGAGGACGCTGGCTCTGGGACCAGACATTGAAATCGGTAACCCGTCCGGAAGAGGTGCTGATTCCGGTTGATAAATGGCCGGCCGGTGTGGTCAAATTCAGTCTTTTCGACGGAAGGGGTCTCCTTCGTTGCGAACGAATGGTATTTGTGAATGCCGATAAGCAGTTAAAAATCAGCGTAAAAACCGACAAAGAACGATACCAGACCCGGGATAAGGTGACGGTCAATGTCCGGGCTTCCGACCAGAGAGGAATTCCGGTACCTGGACAGATTTCACTTTCGGTTGTGAGTGATGCGTTGTTGGGTTACGCCGATGATAAACAGGGAAATCTGGTTTCAGGCATGCTGCTCGAGCAGGATCTCAACACCAAACTTGAACATCCGACCTTCTATTTTTCCAAAGAAGCCAAGGCAAACGCTGCTTTGGATCTGGTGATGATGACCTACGGATGGCGGGGACTTTCCTGGAAACGAATCATTGAAGACCCACTGGAAAAACCCGGCACGCAGCCTGAAAAAGCGGTAATTTCCGGAACGCTGATCAACAGTATGGAAAACAAAGCATTGAGAGGGGCAAAAATGGAAATCGGGAAAACCGTGGTGTACACCGATTCCAATGGTGCCTTCCGTTTTCCGTTTATCGATCTCACCAAACCGGTAACGGTCAAAATTTCAAAAGGAAAGGAAAGAATGGATGAGCAATCCATCAGCCGGTACAGCGACCAGATGGTGTTGTACTACAATCCATATCCTGTCGTATACGACCGCATGGTTCCGATGGCTGCCATGGCCGATAACAATGTGATGGAGGGTGCTGTCCTTGAAAAAGGTGGTGCCAAAGTGATGAGGCGAAACCCGGTTCCTGGAAAGCCCAAAGGCAATGCAGCCAAAGCGAAAGAAGAAGAAGTGGCTGTCAGAAAAGACATGAAAGGTTTTGCCATGGACGAAGAAGGACCTCCGATGAGGGAACCCAACATGAAACGCCGTCCGGGAAGAATGGCACCCATTCCGCCACCCATTGAAGAATCTCCATACCATCTGGTTCGGAATTTCCCGAATCTTCCTCCTGCCAAAACCACCGAACGAACCGATTTCAAAACTACATTGTACTGGTCTGGAATTGTGGACCTCGATCCCAACGGACGGGGAAGCTATTCCTTTTACACAGGAGACGACATCACGTCCTACAAAGCACTCGTTCTGGGCATGGGTCCGGATGGATTGCTGGGAACCGGTCAGACGCTTTTCTACACCGAACTGCCCTTTTCCATTTCCACCAAAATTCCGGTGGAGCTTTCCATTGGTGATCAGGCAAATCTTCCTGTGATGGTGAAAAACAAAACCAACCAGACCCGAACTTTTACCCTTCAGGCTGAAATGGGCTCCGGAATCAAAGCAGAGCAAACGATACCGGCTTCCGTTTTGTTGAAACCCGGAGAATCCAGAGAACTGCCATTGTCGGTTTCGGCTGTGAAAGCGATGGATTCCTGCAAAGTGCGGCTGGCGATTTCGTCCGGAGAAGATGTGGATACCTGGGAAAAACACATCCGGATTGTGTCGAAAGGATACCCGGTTTCGGTTTCCGTTTCAGGAAGGGAAATGACCAAATACTTCAATTCCGAAGTCCGCAATCTGGTGCCGGGAAGTCTGGACGTACACGTCACTGCCTTTCCGGATGTGACCAGCGATCTGCTCAAAGGTGTGGAGAGTATTCTGTCTGAACCCAATGGATGCTTCGAACAAACCAGTATGACAAGCTATCCCAACGTGCTGGTTCTGAATTATCTCAAACAATCGTCCAATCCCAATCCGGCTTTGGTGAGCAATGCCGAAGTGTTATTGGAAAAAGGATACAAACGCCTCACCAGTTTCGAAACCAAGCAAAAAGGATATGAGTGGTTTGGGGGAACTCCCGCCCATGAGGCGCTTACGGCTTACGGTCTGATGCAGTTCAAGGAAATGCAGAAAATAGCGCCGTATGTGGATGGAAGTATGATCGACCGCACGGCAGCCTGGCTCATGAGTCGCCGGGATGGAAAAGGTGGATTCATGCGATCGGCTCAGGCACTCGATAATTTCGGACGGGCCAGTGATGACATCACCAATGCCTACATTGTGTACAGTCTGGCAGAGGCCGGATCTCAGCAGCTGGATCTGGAAGTGAAGAAAGCCACAGAAGTAGCCCTCGCCAAAAAGGATCCGTACATGCTTGCTCTTGCAGCCAATACGTTGTGGCTTCTGAAGCAACCAGACAAAGCCAGGGAAGTAACCAAAGTCCTGCTCAGTCTGCAGGCAAACGACGGCAGCTGGACAGGCCTCACTCATTCCATCACCTATTCAACCGGACAGGCGTTGACCGTTGAGACAACCGGTTTTTCGATTCTGGCTCTAATTCGTTCTGAGGAAACAGATAAAAACATCATTGACAAAGCTGTTCAGTTTCTGTGTTCACAGCGGGCCGGTGCCGGTGGTTTTGGCAACAGCCAGGCAACGATTGTAGCATTGAAAGCACTGACTGCTTATGTGGTATTTTCAAAGAGAGCTGTGGAAGACGGGGCCTTTACCCTGATGGTGAATGACAAAGAAGCGGCCAAAGCCGACTGGAAAGCAGGGGTTCAGAAGTCCATATCAGTAAAGGGCTGGGAAAACACACTGAAAGAAGGTCAAAACAAACTCGAATTCACCTACTCGGTTTTGAAAGATCCCCTTCCGTTTACAGTTGGCATCGACTATTTTACGTCTCTCCCTCCTTCAGATCCGAATTGCAAAGTATCGCTGACGACAAAACTGTCAGCCGCGAAAGTAGCTGTAGGAAAACCGGTTCAGATGGAAATCCAGTTGAAAAACAACACCAAAGACGGACTTCCGATGACAATGGCCTGTGTGTCTGTTCCGGGAGGTTGTGTGGTTTCTCCGGTACAGTTTCGTGAACTGATGGATGCCAAAAAGGTGGATTTCTATGAAGTGAAAGGAAACAAAGTCTTTTTGTACTACCGCCAGATGGTTCCATCCGAAACGAAAAACATCGTCCTGACACTCACACCGGTAATCAAAGGGCAGTACGAATCATCGGCTTCATCCGCTTATTTGTATTACACAGCAGAACACAAAATCTGGTCAGCCGGGATGCCACTGATAATTGAGTAATCCAGGAAAGCAGGTTAATCTTTCAGACAACGAACGGTATAACCCACTCCTGTGGTGGCAGAAACAGAAAACGCTTCATCATCAAAGTTTGTCATTTTGATGGCCGAAGGGTTTGATGATTTCACCCACCAGTAACCCAGGTTTGAAGGTTCAAGAACAGAACCTGATTCGGTTTTGTATCCGGAAGGATACGCGAAGAAAGAACTGGTGCCCTGGGTTTCAATGGTACTTCCCCAGCTGTTTTTGGTTTTCAGTTTCAGACCCGCAACCTGCCAGCCTCCCAGTTCGTTGAACAGTGAATCCCAATCTGTCCGGTTGGGAATATGCCAGCCTGAAGGACAAAGATTTCGGGCATCGGCAATGGCATAGTGGTTGTAAAACTTCCCCAATACCGGATTTTCCTCTGAAACCTGGGCGAAAGAGGCCTGAGTTGTTGTATCCCAGTCTGTTTCTGTTATTGGAGCATAAAGGCTTTCTCCGGTAGAAAAGCGGCTGATATTCAGGTTTTGCTGCATCCAGAGCTGGTTGCCGATTTTGATGGTGGAATACAAATGTTGTTCAGAATCCCGGAATGATGTGGAGAACACATAATTTTCACCATATGCTGTATCGGCTGCATTCACGGAGAAGGCTCTGAAATAATATATGGTTGCTGGCAAAAGTCCGGATGCCACACCAACAAAGCCTGCAGTATCCACTCCTCCACCTAAAACAAAATTGCCGGCAGAAGGAATCGGATTGAGACCTGTGCTCCAGCACACACCTTTAGACAGTACGGCAGTAAGTCCTAAAATAGTGTTTAGCTTCAACCCCTGCCAGTTGAAAGCCAGAGAATCTGTATTTCTGGGACTGGCAGTGAGGGCTCTCATTGTGTGAAGCCCATAAAATGTAATCTGCGTACCATATGACGTATCCACTTTATTCTCACCACTTCGGGAAATTGCAAAGGCCCTGATATACCAGGTCTTTTTGTATTGAAGGTCGGGTATGGTGGTTGTGAAAGACCCGAATGAGGTTCCGGACAGAATGACGGAATCCTTTGTAATGACCGGAAATGACGTGGTTCCGTAACAGATACCTTTGGAAATCAGCGTAAAATTATCCTTTGTGGTCACCGATCCATCTACCAGAAGGTTTCCATTTTCATATTTTAAACTTGATGCTTTTGTGTCCAGGTCCAGCACATAACTGGTACCGGTCGGTGATGGATCTGTGCCTTTAGAACCACAACCGGCTGCCACCAGCAACAGGAAAAGGGATGGCCAGAGATGACGGAGAATCGTGTTTTTCATTCAGAATCGGTTCCGGGATTTGTACTTCACCTTTCGGCTTATCAGATGGGATAGTAATAGATTTTAAGCTTCACATTCCCATTCGGGATCTGAAGCCTGTTTACGGTTGTTCCCCATTGTGCCGAATACAGAACAAACGTAGAGCTGGTGCGGGTACCATCCAGAATATCCTGAATATGACTGGTAACATTGCACCGGTAGTTGTCGTTGGCCGTGGAATATGGAAATACCTGAGCCGATGTCTGCGTTTTGGCAATTGCTCTTGTCAATGAAGTGTTCGATTGGAGAAGCGTCAGAATTCCTTCGTCGTTGTACACAACAGTGGCAAAATCATCTTCATTCGGGATGTGGTAATCATTACGGCAACTGATCCGAAGGAATTCCGGCAAAGGATAATCGGCAGAAAGCTTAGGAGTAACAATGAGCTCCGCTTTAAAAACCTTGATTTTACGTGTCTGCTTTTGCTTCCAGTCGAGCAAACCCGGCATTTTCACAACAGATGCGAGACCTGCAAGTCCCTGAATCGCGGTATTCCCGGAGGACAGGTCCGAAGTAATACCAGATCCGGGAACGATGTTCTTCCATGGTTCTTTGTAATCTGTCGAAAACCGGTAGTACTGAACTGTTGATGTGTTGGTTCTGAATTTGAGGGTCCGGAGTTCTCCCAAAGATGATGCACTGGTTTTAACGCGGTATGAAATCTGAAGAAAGGCCGGAGCCGCATCTGTATTATACTGAAGATCAAAACGGGCTACCTGAGGATTGGCATTCAGGGATTTGATGGCAAAACCTTTGAAACAGCTGTCAAGAAAGGTGCGGTCATTGCCAAACGTCTTCAACTTTTTCCATTTTTGAATGATTTCATTCCCTAGTTCATTGGCATCAATCCGGATGATGTTGTCTGTTCTTGAGGCGTTGAGAGTGGTAAGAAGAGCTGTATCTCTGTAGGCCGGTGCGGCTTCTGATCCGAAATGAGTGCGGTCGCCATCCAGAATCTGCTTCAAAGGAAAAAGTCCGTACTGGTCGGTTCCGGATGGGCCATAGACTTTATCGTACTGAAGCGTAAGTGTTGCCTTGGTGTACTGGTCGAGAATGTCATCCGGACAGGTCGTATACGATTCAGGAAGAAACTGAAAATAGCTTTCTGTGTTCAGTTTACCCAGAATGATGTCGTCATACGAACCAGCAAAAACGTATTCACGGTTACTGGTTGCCAGAGAATCAAACTTATAGGTTTCAGCTGTGATCGGGAATTCAGCTGTAGAAAAGGAATCGGAATCGATGTATTCGGTTTTTGCAATCGCCAGATCCGGCGGTGCTTCAAATGAATCACCGGTGTTTTTTATACACCCCCCAAAAAAAAGGGCTGACACGTTCAGTGCCAGCCAGATAATACCCTGAAAATGTTTCAATTTATCCGACCAGATCCTGGTAAATCGACATATAATTTTCTACCCAATCTTCATTCTCGTGGTTGATTTCAGCCAGTCGTTTGTTGTCTTCGTTGGGAATGGTGGCCAGAAGTTCATTCAGCTTTTCACTGTACGGCTCTGATCTTTTCAAAACTACATCCGCATACTCAACAGCGATTTTCATCAAACCGTCAAAGTCAGCGGACTGAAGATTACCAAGCATACTGTCTTCAATATCCAGCATTTTCACTTTTTCCATCATCGTGGTGCGATCGAATTTATGTTCGAAAGCATTGTTGTAGATGGAGAAAATGGCTTTTGCATTTTTGAACATCGGGTCATTCTTGTACGTGGTTTTCATGTACATCGGAATGAGGCTGGTCATCCAGTCATTGCAATGAACGATGTCCGGAGCCCATCCTAGTTTACGGACGGTTTCCAGAACGCCTTTACAGAAAAAGATTGCCCTCTCGTCGTTGTCAGCGTGAAATTTATTGTCTGCATCCACAAAAACAGACTTTCTGTGGAAATAATCTTCATTGTCAATAAAATAAACCTGCAATTTGGCATTCGGAATCGAAGCCACTTTGATCACCAGAGGTTTTTCCTCATCACCTACCGAAATATTGATTCCTGAAAGCCGAACTACTTCATGCAATCTGTTCTTCCTTTCGTTGATGGTCCCGAAACGGGGAACCAGAATCCGGATTTCCATTCCTCTTTCCTGCATCACCTGCGGAATCCGCCGGATGAAATCGGCTACTTCAGAGGTTTGGAGAAAAGGATTGATTTCACTGGCAGCATACAGAATTCGTAGTTTCGACATACAAGGATTGTGAGGTTCTGTTAAAAGGTGATTTAAACGATGATGCAAAATTATACAAATTTTAGGCAGAATTCAATAAAGGATATAGCATTGCTGCCGGAAAGTGCCCGTAACAGGGCCATAATCAGGCACTCAAACAAGGCCTTAACTAACTGAATTATAAATCAAACAAGGTGGAAATTGCACTTCAAAAAGAATTTTTAAAATCATGGGTGCTATCGGTGCATTCGGAAGGCAAAACGATTGGTTTTGTTCCAACGATGGGGGCTTTACACGATGGCCACCTGGATCTGGTGCGAAAAGCAAAGACCGAATGTGATGTGGTGGTCGTCAGTATTTTTGTGAATCCTCTTCAGTTCAACAACGCAGGAGACCTCGAAAAATACCCAAGGCCCATTTCGGAAGACCAGAAACTGCTTGCTGCCGAAGGTGTCGATCTTCTGTACTCTCCCACTGCGAACGATTTTTACTCCTCTCCTTCCCGGCTCACTCTTGACTTTGGTTCAGTGGCTTCGGGGCTGGAAGGCGCCATGAGACCAGGCCACTTTTCAGGGGTTGGTATTGTGGTCGCCCGGTTGTTCCATCTGGTGTCTCCCGACAAAGCCTACTTTGGAGCCAAAGACCTTCAGCAGGTGGCGGTGATCCGGGCTTTGGTTCGTGATCTGGATTTTAACGTTGAAATCATTCGTTGCCCAACCAGGCGGGAGGAAAACGGACTGGCTATGTCATCCCGGAATCTACGGTTATCAGCAGAAGGCAGGGAAATAGCCTCTCATCTTTTCAAAGCACTAAAACTGGCGTCTGGATTGGAAGACCCCTTTGGCGGCAAAGAAAAAGCGCTTCATTATCTCTCACAGTTCAGTGCCATTGAAGTGGAATACCTCGAATGGGTTGATGCCGGAACCATGGAAATCTGGAATGGAAGCAGCCCTGTTCCATACGAAACCGCCATTTGCATCGCCGCCTGGATCGAAGGAGTGAGACTGATCGACAACATCGTTCTGCAGGATTTCGTGTAAAAAACTTCCCAAAAACTGAAGGTTCCTGACCGCCTCTTCACCCAATCCCTGACAATTGGTAAAGTATTTCCGCATTCTCCCCACGGGCAATGCAATCCATTTTGTAAACTTGCCGCTCTTTAGGACGGAACCAGAACCTACAGGGCAATTGTTTCGCTCCACTGATTCTTCGGAATGAAAGAACGCATCCTCAATTTCCTTCTCACCCTTTATGGGATTTTGCTTATGGGCCTTATGGTTCTGGGAGAAACCGTTCGGTGGATTTTGCTCTTTTTATACATTCCAAAACCCAATCCTGCCCCTCCTGTCTACTATGTGAAAGTGATATGGCGTAACTTCGGACTCGCCATCTTTTTCATCTGGTTTTATTTTCAGGCGGTCGATCTCAATCTCTTCTGGTTGTTTGGTAAAAGTCCAAGCCTTGCAGATCTGGAAAAACCAAAACTGGCTGTGGCTTCGGAAGTGTATTCTGCCGACGGTGTCCTTCTGGGCAAATACTACCGCGAAAACCGCAGTCCGACGGAGTATAAAGAGATTTCACCCTATGTCGTAAAATCTTTGCTTGCTACTGAGGACATCACCTTTACCGAACATACGGGTGTCGATCTGGGTGCAACAGTCGGGATTGTGTATTACATGATCAAAGGAGACAAGCGTGGAGGAAGTACCATCACCCAGCAGCTGGCCAAAAACCTGTATAAAACCCGGAAAAAGGAAAAACTGGGTGGAATCCTCAGTTACATTCCCGGAATTAAAACCCTGATCGACAAAACCAAGGAGTGGATTACGGCCACGAAACTGGAACGCAATTACACCAAAGAGGAAATCATGTCGATGTATCTGAATACCGTCGATTTTGGTTCCAACTCATTTGGTATCCGGACTGCGGCACAAACCTTTTTCAAAACCACACCGGGCCGGTTGAAAATTGAAGAAGCCGCTGTGCTGATAGGGATGCTGAAGGCGACTACAACTTACAATCCAAGAAAGAACTATAAGAAATCGATGGACCGCCGGAATACCGTTCTGGCCCAGATGAAGAAGTACAACTTCCTCACCGTAAAACAATACGATTCTCTTTCTGCACTGCCGATCCGGCTCAATTACAGCCAGGAGCCGCATCCGGATGGTGTACTCGATTATTACGGAACCTATCTTACCTCCAAACTCAACGAATGGGCCGACACCAACGATCTGGACATTTACACTGACGGTCTCAAAATCTACCTCACACTCGACACTCGTTTCCAGAAGCTGGCAAAAGAATCTGTGGAAGAACATATGAAGTCATTGCAGCGCAGGTTCAATGACCATTGGAGAGGTCAAAACCCATGGCGGGATGAGAAGGGAAATGAACTGGAAGGATTCATTGACCAAATGGTTCAGCGGACCGATTCCTACAAAATCCTGAAACGGAAGTTTGGAGAGAAGAACGATTCCATCCAGAAATACCTGAACCTGCCGAAAAAGATGGTGCTGTTTTCATGGAACGGTCCGGATACGGTGATGATGAGTACCATCGATTCACTCAAATACTGCAAGAAGATTCTGCATGCCGGGTTTATGGTGATGGATCCGTATCGGGGGCAGATCAAAGCCTGGATCGGGGGGATCAATTATGATTTTTACAAATACGACCATGTGAAGCAATCGGTTCGTCAGCCGGGTTCTACGTTCAAAGCGTTTGTTTATGGAGCAGCGATGGAAAACGGATACAATCCTTGTTCCAGAGTGCAGGACAAATGGGTGAAGTACGAATACGATGAGGATTCAGCCGGGGTGATGGTACACAAAACCTGGGTTCCGGTGAATGCGACCCGTTCCTTCACGGGAGGTAATCTGACATTACGATATGCCATGGGCCGGTCGATCAACTCGGTGGCGGCGCAGCTTACTCATATGCTGGGGGCACAAAAAGTGGCAGATTTTGCGAAAAAATGTGGAATATCCACTCCATTGAAAGCCACACCATCCATAGGATTGGGTCCGAACGATGTGTCGGTATTTGATATGGTCGGAGCGTATTCCGTATTCCTCAACAACGGTTTCTGGAACGAACCAACGCTGATTGCCCGGGTGGAAGACCACAACCAGAATCTGATCCGCAATTTCACTCCTGTTTCCCGATCGGTGATGACCGAGGAAGGTGCCTACAAAATGGTGCACATGCTGAAAGGAACTCTTCAGGAACCGGGCGGAACCGCACAGGCCCTTTTCAGTTTCAACATTTTCTACGGAAATGAAATGGGTGGCAAAACCGGAACGTCTAGCAATCAGTCAGATGGTTGGTTCATGGGATTGACCAAAGACCTCGTTGGAGGCGTCTGGGTAGGTGCTGAAGAGCGTTGTGTTCACTTTCGGGGACTTCGTCAGGGAGAAGGCTCAAAGACGGCATTGCCCGTGTTTGGGTTGTTTATGGAGAAGGTGTACAGCAAAAAGGAACTGGGTATCCGGGTAGGCTTCTTTCCGAAAAAGAAATTCCCACTGCCTTTCTGCCCGACTCGTTCACCGAAAAAGGTGGTGGATTCTGCCGGTTCCATTGCTGATCCGGGCGAACCCGATGCAGCGGAATTAGAACTGGAATAATTTCCGGAAAAGGAATCTAATTTCTTAAAAGCCTCTCAGAAAATCGAGTATCAACCGATACATTTCAGGAAACCTGGCCAGACTCAGAGTGGATGCTTTGTCGTCCACATCATGGTAATACCCCGGACCACCAAGCGAATACATGAAAAACGCCGGAACTCCTTTTTCTGAAAACGGGTAATGATCGGAGTTGGCGGCCTTGCCCCGGACTTTGAGTTCCGGCAAATAATTCTTCGATTGATTGATGGACTTAAGTCGCTCAAATAATTCAGGGTAGACCGTCCCATTCACCACCGTCGCTCCGTTTTCACCAAATCCCATCAGGTCGAGATTCATCACAAACTTCATTCGGGACAACGGAACCAGAGGGTTTTCCACAAAATAAAAACTACCCAGCAAACCGGCCTCTTCTCCACTGAATGCAATAAAAAGGACGGAGTACTTCAGAGGTTTGGCCGATACTTCTCTGGCCATTTCCATGAGCATTGCCGATCCGCTGGCATTGTCATTGGCACCGGGAAAAAAGATCGATTTGCCCAGCATTCCCAGGTGATCATAATGAGCACAAATAACGAGAAAGGAATCTTTGACCGAAGTCCCTTCCACCAATCCGACTACATTCCGGGCTTTGATCTGGTTATTCAGTTCTGGCCGGAAATCAATGTCAACCACCGAATCCGTGGCCAGTAAACTGGATTTCTTCAGATGGATCACAAGTGGAGACTCCTGTGTTTCCGAAAGAGTATGGGTGAGTTTATCTTCTGTTTTGAGGTACACAAACCGGGTAGCAGCTCCTGATGTAGGCAGTTTTTCCTTGGGTTTGAGAATACGTGCCATGATTTCGGGGTTTATTTCTTCGGGCACTTTTAGACTGTCAGACAGACGGAATCGCAATGTTTTTCTGACCGGAAATGCATCAGCAGGCGGTAGGAAATCTGTTCCGACTTTGAGTTCCCGTCCGTTCATACGCAGCCTCGGCTCCTTTGGAAAAAGATTCTGGCGGATGGTAAAATTCTGGAAAAACGAACCCTGCACCGGTTTAAGACCAGCCTGAAGAAACTGAGATTCAATGAAAGCGGAGGCTTTAAGGTGGCCCTTGTGAAGATAGCCCCGTCCATTCATAGATGAGGATGAAAGGATGCCAATGTTTGTTTTCACCCGGCCCATATCCTGTGCCTGAGCTGCAACAGTGAAAAGCAGAAAAAACAGACCGAGCTGAACCGTCTGTTGAAAAATACAGGTTAAAACTCGAAGACCTAAAGAGATTAAATATGTTTGCATCTCGAAAATCAAAATAACTGTTACCCGATATGAGTGCAATGCGATCAACCGGAAATAATTCCGGCAACAATACACTGATTTTTATTGCCGGAGGTCTAACCCTTTTGCTGGTTGCTCTTATTTTCTGGGGCTCAAGTCAGAAATCTTCCATTGATCAGCTTCTCATGTCGGCCGCTCCGGATAGCTCGGGTTTTGTGGCGGATTCGAATTCGCTGCAGATTCCTGGGGAAACAGTGGAAGATGCCGCACCGGTCGTACCGGATGTAAAACCGGTAGTGGTCGATACTACTCCTGTGGTGGCAAAAGCAACCCCAGCCAAAGACAGCATATCTCAGCCAGCAGATCCGGTGCCTGTGCCTGTGGTGACAGAGTCTGGAAGCGATATGGTGGTGGCATATAAAATCCGTAAAGGTGACACCATGTATAAGATTGCAGCCAAATTCGGGAACAAGCCAGCCGACGTGATGTCATTAAATGGACTGACCGATATGAGCGTACAGGCTGACAAAGATATTAAAGTGAAAATCAAGGCGATACACACCGTTGGAGGTGGTGAGGGCTTGTTATCAGTGGCTGAAAAATATGCAGTAGCGGCTAAAAGCATTAAAGTTGCAAACGGACTTACCTCGGATGTGATCCCTGCCGGAAGTAAGCTCATCATCCCTTTGAAATAAGCCGATTTTGGGCACAAAACATAAGTGCCTCTTATTCTGAAAATTATAAAATATCCAACTTTTTTAAATACAAAAAATAATTGAAATAGTTATAAGTTTCTGAAATTAATTTTCAGGACAAATCAGAGGTTTTGGTACAACCGGTTACAAAGTTCTAATGCCGGAGAAGGTAGAAGCGACCGAATTTTGTACCTAAATTTATAACTTAAACTTTTTCAATTATGAGTACAATTACATTAAACAAACCTGGAATACCGCCCCGGAATTCCAGTATACAAGGCAAAAAGGTATCGATCCTTTTTACCTTTGTCTTCTTGTTTGCAATTAGCCTAATAGCGCAGACAACCATCAGTGTACCGACAACAACCCCTGTTCTTCCATTCACCATATGTGCAGGCAGCAGTTTCCCGGTATCCTTCATCACTACCGGTACATTTAATCCTTCAAACCAGTTTCAGGTTCAGCTTTCAAATTCTTCCGGCTCTTTTCTTTCCGGCACAGTGATTATCGGAACCGGATCTTCATCACCGATCAGTTGTCTGGTCCGTATTGGAACTGGCAGTGGTTCACAATACCGGATACGGGTTCTGGGCACTTCTCCATCCACAGTAGGATCGGGATCAGGAGCCGGTACTCCCATCACAGTCCGAAGCAAACCTTCCACACCGTCTTCAACACCTGGCAGTCGATGTGGTACCGGAACGGTTTCCCTCAGTGCCACAGGATGTACTACAACCCGGTGGTATGCTGCAACTGAAGGAGGAAGTATTCTTGGCACAGGTTCTTCATTTACTACGCCTTCAATTTCGTCCACAACCAGCTACTTTGCTTGTTGTGTAGATGGAAATGGATGTGAAAGTACGAGAGCCAGCACAACCGCAACAGTGAATCCGGCTGCCACTATATCCTCTTATTCTTCTTCTTCAGGAATCATTGATGAGGATATGATTACGATAACAGGCACCAACCTTTCAGGAATAACAAATGTGAGCTTTAACGGGGTAAGTGCAACTTTTTCCGATAACACATCGACTGCTGTAACCGCACTTGTTCCGATTGGTGCTACAACGGGTCCGATATCTGCGACTACACCTTGCGGAGTGATTGCAGGTTCCAGTTTTACTGTGGTGAAACCGACCATTGCCACACCAACATTTGGCCAGGCATCCGGAACTTATGATGTAGGATTTTTCACAACACTTTCAACCACCACTTCAGGGGCGCTAATTTACTACACCACCAACGGCAACAACCCGGTGATCGGAACAGCCTTTACAAAATTGTACCAGGACGAAGCCATATTCATTGCTTCTACCCAAACGGTGAGAGCAATGGGCTACCGGAATGGCTGGACAACTTCAGGCATCGCTACAGCCAACTATACCATAACCAATCCCAATATCGTGGCGAAACCCACTATTTCACCGGCAACCGGCTCATATTCAGGTGGACAAACGGTTACACTCAGCTGTTCAACTCCGGAATCAGTAATCTACTTTACCACAAACGGACAGGTACCCGTTCCGTTTGTGAACACACCGGTAAGGTACAGAGGCCCTTTTACAGTATATGCGCCGGAAGTTACCATCCGTGCGATCGGGACAAGGACAGACTGGGCTGACAGTGATGTAGACGTTGCGTTTTACACAATTTCAGGTGGATCACAGTTGACGGCCTGTTCTCTAAATCCGCTTCCCGGTAACTATGGATCACCAGTTTCGGTTACAATCAGTAATGCCGATCCTCTAGCCCAGATTTACTACACAATCGACGGCACCGACCCCTGCAAGCTCCTTCCTTTGGCAAGACCGTATGCCGGGCCTGTCGCGATCAACTCTTCCCGGCCTTTAAAAGCGCAGGCTTTCCGGAATGGATTTGGTGACAGTCCCCGTGTCGTTGGAAATTACACCATAACCGGAGGAAGGAAAGCCGTTGATCAGTTGAATCAGAATGACAAAGGCGCCTATTACACTGAGAGTGTCGGTGTATATGGTGGCGATCCTGAACCAGCCTTCCAAAGCCCAATGCCCAATTCTTTGGGTGAGGCAGAGATGGAAGTGTATCCAAACCCTACCAACGGTACCGTTTTTATAGATTTTGGATTGGCTCGTGAAAATCTGGAGATATCCATTTACAATATGACCGGGCAGGAAGTAAAAACCGTCCTGGTAAAGGAATCATCATTTGGTGCGGCCATTTCTCTGGGTGGCAATCCCTCTGGATTTTACCTGGTCCGGATCAAAGAAGACAAAGGATTGGTAGCAAACCGAAAGATTCAACTGAAATAATTTTCGCAGAAAAACGACATAAAACAGGGCCTGGGGCAATATGCCTCAGGCTTTTTTTATTGCCGGAATCCAGGGAGAGAGTTCGCTACGTACATT
>DAIOVD010000003.1:46316-57506 GCA_036759185.1 Catalimonadaceae bacterium
TGCCTCAGGCTTTTTTTATTGCCGGAATCCAGGGAGAGAGTTCGCTACGTACATTCTTCCTGATACAAAGAACATAACGAAGCATTTGAATTTTGAGCAGTCTATGAAATTCATAAAATATACGTTTACCTTTGTTGATTGATAGTGTATGAAATACAAGAAACTGTATTCCATCGCAAAACCTGGCAACTGGTGATCAACTGAATAACCCTTCCGTACTGCTACAGATCGGGTTTTACAGACCGGTGTGTTTCTGTTGTAACAGCATGAAACCACGCATCAGCACTTTCGTTTTGTGGTTTTTCACAGTTTTTTTTCGTCCTCATCCACCTCTTTTGTCCAATCTATTATGAAAAAACGTTCTACTAAGCCGACTTTTGTCACAACATTGCAGAGAATCAAGCAAATGACCAGAATTCTGATTGCATTCAGTTTGATCCTGTTTTCTATTGATGGATTCTCACAAATCCGTGTCATCAACCCCAGCGATGCGGGCATCACACTTACAGGCAACAGCACCTACACCGTCAGGTGGGCAAAAGGCGGAACGACCTTTTCACGTGTTAAAATTAAATTGTCTGTCGATGGAGGGGTAACCTTTCCTTATTTGCTGGTGAACAACACGCCAAATACAGCAACAGATTCCAGCGAAAACATCACAGTACCCGGACTGATTACAAACCAGGCCCGGATCCGGATTACGAACCAGTCCGATTCTACCGTTGGTGATGTGTCAGATAATGATTTTGAAATTACAGGATATTGCTGGCCGTGGAGTGTGAGTTGTACAAACAACTTTATTCAGAACTTTAATGTAAACTCACTCAACAACTCAAGTACCTGTTCTGCGAGAGGTTACGTTTCGTACACACCTTCCGGAACCAGAACAACCAATCTTTACACCGGCTCCAAAGTGCCGTTTACATTGAAAACCAGTAAAACCAACATCAACATGGGTGTGGCGATCTGGTGCGATTTCAATGAAGATAAAGATTTCAGTGATGCAGGTGAGTTTCTGTATGCCAGTTCTGTGCTGGATACAACCCACCGTGATTCCATTTCCATTCCATCAGAAGTGACTGCCGGTCTTAAAGTTCTGCGGGTACGAACCGTTCGGGCAACGCTGCTTTCTTCCGGAGACTATTGTACATTTTATAATACAGGAGGTGAAATTGAAGACTACCAGGTTACAATATCCTCACTTCCAGGTTCAGGACCTATCCTTTTGAGAACTCCAAGTGCAGCAGGCATTACCCTGGATAACAATACCAGCTATGCTGTTCGCTGGTCAAAAGGAGGAACCACTTACGACAAAGTGAAAATCAAGTTTTCGGCAGATGGTGGAGCTACGTTTCCATATACTCTGGTTAATAATTCCAACAACCTGGTAACCGACACCGCAGAAAGCATTACTGTACCGGGAATCATTACCACCACTGCCAGGATCCGGATTGAAAACCAGAACGACTCAACCATCGGTGACATTTCAGACAATAATTTTACCGTAAGAGGATATTGCTGGCCATGGAATACCAGTTGCACAAACAACTATATTCAGAATTTCTCGGTCAATACCATCAACAGCACCAGCACCTGTTCTTCAAGAGGATATGTGAATTACAACACCTCCAGAACCACAACGTTGTATTCCGGCCAATCGTATCCATTCACATTGAAAACATCCAAAGTGAACATTGATATGGGAGTGGGTATCTGGTGCGATTTCAACGGTGACTTTGATTTCGATGATGCCGGTGAATTCCTGTATAGCAGCCCATCTCTGGATACAACGTTTTCCGGAACCATTTCGATACCATCCGGCCTGACTTTCGCCAACCGGAGATTGAGAATCCGGACAGTTCGCGGCAACCTTCTGGGCGCTTCAGACTATTGCACTTTCTATAATACAGGAGGAGAAATTGAGGACTACACGGTTTCCATCGATGAAATTATTGGTGCCGGCCCTTTGGTTGTGCGGACACCAAGCGATGCGGGACTAACGCTTACATCCAATGCGAGTTATACAGCAAGATGGTCGAAAGCAGGAACCACTTATGATAAAGTAAAAATCAAGTTTTCAGATGATGGTGGTGTTACTTTTCCATACCTCTTAGTAAACAACACACCCAATACGTCTGCCGATACTTCAGAAGCGATTGTTGTCCCTGGTATTATAACCACACAAGGACGGATTCAGATTACCAATCAAAGCGATTCCACCATTGGTGATATTTCGGACAACGACTTCACTATTTCCGGTTATTGCTGGCCATGGAACACCAGCTGCACCAACAATTTCATACGGTCGGTCGAGGTTAACTCTCTCAACAATACAAGCACCTGCTCCACCAGAGGTTATGTAAACAATGCAGCGACCGGAACAAGAACCACCACTCTTTATCAGGGCCAGTCTTATCCAATCACCATCAAAACATCGAAAACGAACAATATGGGCGTTGCCGTATGGTGTGATTTCAACAATGACACAGACTTTGATGATGCAGGTGAATTCCTGTATGCGAGCAGTAGCCTGGATACCACATTCAACGGAACCATATCCATTCCTGCCGATGCGCCACTAGGAACAAGAAGGTTCAGGGTAAGAACTGTTAACAATACTCTTCTCTCCTCAACTGACTATTGTGCATTTTACAATAACGGCAGTGAAATCGAAGATTACACCGTTACCATAGACGAAACGACTGGCATCGGACCTTTGACAGTTAAAGTTCCAAATACAGCGGGCTTGTCACTGGCCACCAACAGTACGTATACCGTTCGCTGGACAAAAGGAAACAGCATATACGACAGAGTTAAGATCAAATTCTCTGCGGATGGAGGTGCCACATTTCCTTACCTTTTGGTAAACAACAGTCCAAACCTTTCCTCCGACACTTCTGAAAACATCACAGTTCCGGGAATCATCACTACACAAGGGCGGATACGGATATCCAATCAAAATGACTCTACGGTTTCAGATATGTCTGACAACAATTTTACCATCACTGGTTATTGCTGGCCATGGAGTATGAGTTGTTCCAACAGCTACCTAAGGAAAATTTCACTGAACACCCTGAGCACAACCAATACATGTGCGACCCGGGCATACAGTTCAGCAGCAGCCAGCGGTGCAAATACCACCACCCTGTACACTGGACAATCCTATCCGTTTACAGTGAAAACATCAAAAACCAGTCTTACTCAAGGTGTAGCGATCTGGTGTGATTTCAACAATGACCTGGATTTCGATGATGCAGGAGAATTACTTTACACAAGTTCAAGTCTCGATACTTCCTTCGCCGGATCCATCACCATTCCGGAAGATGTATCGGTTGGAACCAAAAGACTACGTGTCCGGACGGTAAACAATCAATTACTGGACTCTACTCAATCCTGTACTTTCTTCAATACCGGAGGAGAAATCGAAGATTTCACCATTACGGTTGATGTAATACCTGGAGTGGGTCCTATTGTCGTTCGTACTCCGACAGCTGCAGGCATTTCACTTGTTTCCAATGCCAGTTATACTGTCCGTTGGGCAAAAGGAGCAACGACCTTTCCAACAGCTAAGGTTAAATTCTCAGTTGATGGTGGTTTGACTTATCCATATACACTTGCCGAGAATGTGTCGAATGCTTCTGCTGAAAACAGCACATCCATTGTTGTGCCTGGTTTCATTACGACCCAGGCAAAAATCCGTGTATCAGATCAGAACGATTCAACCAACAATGATGTTTCAGACAACAACTTCACCATTACCGGATATTGCTGGCCATGGGGAATGAGCTGTACAAACAACAGCATCAACGCATTCACAATGAATACTCTGAGCCGCAGCAGTGGCTGTGGTACTTCAAGAGGCTACACTGTGGTGGCTGCCACCGGATCCAATACCACCACCATGCAACGTGGCCTTACCTATCCGTTTACAATCAACACAAGTACTGCCAGCTCCAGTATGGCTGTCGGAATCTGGTGTGATTTTAACAACGATCAGGATTTCGATGATTCAAATGAGTTTTTGTATGGAAGCCCATCGTTCGGAACCAGCTTCTCCGGTAATATAACCATCCCTGGAAATACCGCAACCGGACAAAGAAGGCTGCGGGTACGAACTGTACGTGGTAGCTTGCTAACGGCTGGTGATGCCTGCACATTCTTCAGTAATGGTGGTGAAATTGAAGACTATACGATCACAATTGATCAGCCTACCATTGTCATCACATCTCCACTCACTGACATCTGTCCAGGAACCAATATTTCGGTTGCGTTCACCACAACCGGAACATTTCTGGATGGCAACTATTTTCAGGTTCAACTTTCCAATTCGACCGGTGTTTTTGGAGCCGGAACATCTGCTCTGGCAAACGGCGCCTCCTCTCCGATCACATGTCACATTGGAATCGGAACAACCCAGGGAACATATCGTCTTCGTGTAGTTGCTGCCACTCCAGCCCCAGCTGTTTTCGGGACCAATTCTGACTATTTCAACATCAAGTCCAAACCATCGACACCTACATCGACTGCCGGCAGTCGATGTGGAACTGGAACGGTGAGCCTCTCTGCAGCAGGTTGTTCAACTATTGAATGGTATGATGCATCGACAAAAGGGAATCTGGTTGGTACTGGTGCATCATTTGTAACACCTTCTATCAGCTCAACCACCAACTACTTTGCAACCTGTATTGACGCTGAGGGATGCCAGAGTTTACGGAAACTAACTGCAGCAATGGTGAATCCACTTCCTACCCTCACAACGTTTAACCCTTCTTCGGGAAGCGTTGGCTTCACAAACGTTGTGATTTCAGGTACATCATTTGGTGCAATTGATTCTGTGGTGTTTGCAGGAAATGCTAAGGCTCAAATTCTGTCAAATACATCCACCAGCATTACGGTTAAAACTCCGGTGAATGCCACCAACGGTACGATCCGTGTCTATACTCCTTGTGGTATGACGGAAAGCTCAGGTTCTTTCACTGCCGATGTTCCAAGTATCGCAACACCTGTTATCTCGTTGGCATCCGGTACATATCCTTCCAGTACAACCACCACGTTGTCCTGTGCCACAGCCGGTGCTGATATCTACTATACGTTGAATGGTGTAACTCCGGATCCAAACAGTCCGGTCACTAAATTGTATACTGGTGATCCGATCTTTATTGGAGTAGGCCTTAACTTAAAAGCCATTGGCTACAAAACAGGATGGGTTACTTCAGGAATTGCAACAGCAACTTATACCATCACAGCTCCAACTATTGTAGCCACTCCGGCAATTTCTCCTTCAAGCGGTACTTATTCCGGTGGTCAGGTTTTATCCATTACCTGCTCAACTCCTCAATCTTCTATTTATTTTACTCTGAATGGACAAGAACCTGTTCTGGACGGAAATTCTCCTATCCGCTATCTGGGACCAATTTCAGTTGCTGAAAATGTTTCAGTGAAAGCGATAGGTGTTCGGGATGGTTGGTCACCAAGTCTTGTAGCCTGGTCTGAACTGATCATTACAGGAGGAAGCTCGTTAAGTGCCTGTACTTTTGACCCGGCACCAGGTGCGTACAGCGGAGCTCAAACTGTAACGATTAACAATGCCGATCCTTTGGCTCAAATCTACTACACCATTGATGGAACCGATCCATATCGTTATCTGCCGCTGGCGAAACCATATGCCGGTCCGGTAGCCATTAATTCCAGCCTGACACTGAAAGCCTCCGCATACAGAGACGGATTCGGTGACAGTCCGAGAGCAGTGGGTAACTATACCATTGGTGGCGGAAGAATGGCGGTGGATAAATCCAATCCTGCCTATTATACAGAGCCTTCTGGTCCGGTGTATGCTTCCGGAAATAAAATGGCTTCGGAAGTTCAGGAGAATGGTTCTGATTCGAAAGTTTCTCTTTACCCCAATCCGACAAACGGAATCCTGTTCATCGATTTTGGTTCCCGTAAAGAGAATATGAAAATCACGATTCTCAGTGTTCTGGGCCAGGTGGTCAATGTAGTGGAAACAGAAGGCGCAACCTTCGGTGCCGCATTGAACCTGTCAGAAAACAAACCAGGTGTTTACATTGTCCGGATTTCCGATTCCAATGGAAACCAGGTGGAAAGGAAAGTTGTTCTTCAGTAATATTAGAATTCTCAAAAAGGCCACCCCTAAAAGGTGGCCTTTTTTATGCACCTTTTCCTAAAAAACAGGAACCCAGGCTACACTCCATGCACCGTCTGGCTATGCAATATTGACTATACAACTCATTGAGAGCCTGGCTAGTTGCAGCAGATTCACACCCGATTCCAAACGACTCCCACATTCGGGTAATCGCATTCGGCTCGCATCGGATGGTATAAAGCCAGTCAAGAGCATTTTCAATATAATCCGGGTTCTCTTTGGCCAGTCCAAGTGCTGCAAGGAAAGGAGAAAAAAAATTGACAATCAAAGTATCTCTGAGAAACGAACTCCAGCTGATTTTTGATTTAAATGGTCTTGCCTCCTGAAGAAAACCTTCAAGAACCGGGGAAAGGGAAAGTGGGCCTGAAGAGAAAAATGCAGAAGCCTCCGTATTCTTTTCTGTGAGAATCCGAAACCAATCCGGAAGTTTATGGACCATCGAAGCCAGGATTAAAACACGATGAACCGGAAAAGAACCCGGCCGTATCCTGAATTGTTTCCAAGCCAGCGAATGTGACCCAAGCTGGTACTTATGCCTGAGATATTCATACTCAGTACGCAAGGCTATGTGTGATTCTCCTTTGTTTTCTTCTTCCAGAAAACCAGCCTGTCCCAGCAGAAGGGAAAAAACCTTTTCGTCATTCCAACCCAGGCTGGCAAAAATCCTGACGGGTACAGACTGGGCCAACAGCAACATTGGATCCGCATTGATTTTCAATCCCAGAGTGTGTGCCAGAGACTGGTAAAATGTTTCCTGCCAATCCTTCCCATTCAGCATCCAGCGTTTGAGAATCTCACGGGCTTTCCGTTCCAGTCTTTCCGTCAATACCCTCTCCTGCATTGCCGTCATCCGGATAGCCGGAGCATTGGATAAAAACGATTCACAGGCAATACTCTTCGGTGCTGGATTCATGAGCTCCCGATACCGGAGCAAAACTTCCAGGGGAATCTTATCCTTCAGTTCCAATGTTGGGACAACGGTACCATCCAACCGGAAAACATCGGCATCTTTTTCCCATACTACATGAAGGATCACTGATTGATACGCCGGATCAGATTGGTGATCATGGTCATACCATTCGCTGGCTCGTACATGAATCTCTACAGAACCGACCCATTCAAGCTGATCAATGACGATTTTTGCCTGCTCAAAGTCGGGCCCTGAATTGGAATTCCGGTAACCGGTCTTAAGAATGGTAAGGGGTGATCCGTCAACGAGACGGGCATTTTGACGTGTATGCAATTGCTGCTGCCAAAGCAGATGTAAAAAATCCTCTTTCATTTTCTTATAGTTTAGACTCCAAAAATAGAAGTTTTTATCACAAAAAATACTTGTGATAAAGAAAGAACCTCGTAGTTTTGCCCTCCCTTAAAGCCCAGGTGGCGAAATTGGTAGACGCACTACTTTGAGGTGGTAGCGCCCGTAAGGGTGTGCTGGTTCGAATCCAGTCTTGGGCACAAAAAAACCCGTCATGTGAAAACATGACGGGTTTTTTGTTTTACATTGAAAGGCTAAGCCATCTGCGAGGAAAACAAGTTTTTAACTGAGCTATTTACTCCCGTTTAACCCGGAAGTTCATTAGAAAATCCATTACAGCGTTCTAATGAAATAACCGGGATTTACTTTTGGAACCTATCAACCAGGCCTAACCTCCTGATTACGGATTACTTCTAACTGATTACTGGATTTCTTCTCTTAAATATCGAATTTAATCCCCTGAGCCAAAGGCAATTCCTTGCTGTAGTTGATGGTATTGGTCTGACGGCGCATGTACGATCTCCAGGCATCGGAACCCGATTCCCGGCCACCTCCTGTTTCTTTTTCTCCTCCGAACGCTCCTCCGATTTCAGCACCGGATGTTCCGATGTTGACATTCGCAATGCCACAATCTGATCCTCTCCAGTTCAGGAAACGCTCAGCTTCCTGAAGACGGTTTGTGAAAATAGAAGAGGAAAGTCCCTGACGAACATTGTTCTGGATCGCAATGGCATTGTCGACATCCCCATCGTATTTCAAAAGATACAAAATCGGAGCAAAGGTTTCTTCCTGAACCATGTGGTAGTGGTTTTCTGCTTCCACAATCGCGGGTTTCACATAGCAACCCTGCAATCCCGTTTCGACTTTTTCACCACCGATGATAAGCTTCCCTCCTTCTGCCTGCACTTTCTCGAGGGCATTGAAAAACGCCGACTCTGCGGCTTTGTCAACCAAAGGACCCACAAGATAATTCTCGTCCAATGGATTTCCAATCGGTAACTTTTTATACGCCTCCACCATCCGGTTTTTTACTTCCTCATACCGGGAACTGTGAACAATCAGACGGCGGGTGCTGGTGCATCGCTGTCCACAGGTTCCAACGGCTCCGAATACAGTGCTGCGGATGGCCATATCCAGATTGGAATCTTCTGCAATGATTACGGCGTTGTTTCCTCCCAGTTCCAGCAAAGATTTACCCAATCGCTGAGCAACTGTAACCGCCACTGCTTTCCCCATTCGGGTCGAGCCGGTTGCCGAAACGAGGGCAACACGTGGATCTGAAGCCATGGCTTGTCCGATGGTGGCATCGCCAATGACAAGAGAAAACACACCCTCCGGAAGCTGGTTATCTTTCAATACTTTTTCAAGTAAGCGTTGGCAGGCAATAGCCGTAAACGGCGTCTTTTCTGAAGGTTTCCACACGCAAACATTTCCGCAAACTGCGGCCAAAGCGGCATTCCAGGCCCATACAGCCACCGGAAAGTTAAACGCTGAAATAATGCCAACTGTACCAAGTGGATGCCACTGCTCCATCATCCGGTGCTCTTTCCGCTCTGAATGCATGGACAAGCCATATAACTGACGGGAAAGTCCAACGGCAAAATCGCAGATGTCGATCATCTCCTGCACTTCACCAAGGCCTTCCTGCACAATTTTCCCCATCTCAATGGAGACCAACTGGCCCAATGGTAGCTTGTACTGCCGTAAAACCTCACCGTACTGCCGAATGATCTCGCCCCGTCTTGGTGCCGGAATGGCGGACCAAACTTTATACGCTGCATCAGCGGTCTGAAGGACGGAATCAAAGTCGGCTTTGGAAGCCCCTTTCACCTGCCCGATCGGACTGCCGTCAATGGGTGATTGAATGGAAAAAACAGAATCTCCGGAACCTGCTTTCCAGGTAAGTCCGGTGGAAGTGGAGGCATGAACGCCGGCAGGTATGCCAAGCTGTGAAAACAAATCCTGAATTGTGGACGAAATAGCTGTCATGAAATGGTGTAATTCTTTAGTAATGTAATCGAACGATCTATTTTCCGACCAGGTTGATGATCACCAGAACCGTTGTGATACTGGAAATGATCAAACTGATGGCAGGCAGATTGAGCCTGAAGTTTTTGGCTTTCATTGGTTCTACATATAGAACATCATTGGGCAGCAGAAAGAAGTGATTGCCTTCAATCAATGTCCTGTTGGTGAGATCCAGCGTACTGATTTCCACCTTATTGTCTATCGTACGAATGAGTTTAATTTTGTGCCGGTTGGCCACATCTGTAAGATCACCTGCATATCCGATGGCCTCAAGAACCGATGCCCGGTCGTTGTATATAAAGTGAACACCAGGTGTTTTCACTTCTCCCAGAACCGTCACTTTAAAACTAACCAGTTTCACTTTCACCTGAACATTGCTGGTATACTTATCGATTTTATCGGCCAGAATAGCAGAAATCTCCGGAATGGTCTTGTCTTTCACATGCACATCACCCAGCAACGGAAACTGAATATTACCTTTACCATCGACGGTGTAACCGGAAATATACAGCTGGCTCAGACTATTCTGCATCTGGATATTTGACGTTTGCCCATCCAGATTGAATGGTTGAACCGAAACCGGATCCTGACCCATCACCTTGATGTTGAGAATGTCTCCATGCTGAACTTTGTATGCCTGAATTTGTGCCTGGTACTCCTTTACCAGCTCATTGTCGGCTTTGCCCGACTTCGGCTTATCCTGAAGATACACCAGTTCCCGATTCGGAATACAGGACTGAAATACAATCAGAATCAGAAAAAATAATCGGAGAGTGTAGCGGATAGTCAAGAGGAAATCGTACGAAAAGGAGTGCAAATGTAGGACTTTTCTCCGTGGAAAACAGAGTAAATCCGATCATTGTGTTCTCTGCTTCTGAAAGATATGTCAGGCCTTCATCTTTTCAACAACCTGCTCCAGGGTCAGCTTTTCCTGTGTTCCGGTTGCCAGGTTTTTCAGTGTGAGTATTCCTTCATTGATTTCATCCTCACCTGCTACCAGAACCCAGGGGATTAGTTTGGCATCGGCGTACCCAAACTGTTTTTTGAGTTTTGCTGGCTCCGGGTACAATTCGCATGAAATGCCTTCTTTTCGAAGGGAAGAAAGAAGTTGAAGGTAATAGGGGATTTGATGCTCATCAAACAACACCACCAGTACCTTCGACGAAGTAGCGGGCATGGAAGCCGTTTTTCCCAGCTCGGATAATAAATCATAAACCCGATCGATGCCAAACGAAAAGCCGACTCCCGGAATTCCGTTTACGCCAAATACTGAGGTGAGTTCGTCGTAGCGACCACCACCGGAAATACTTCCGACTTTGACACCTTGTGGAACCACCTCAAAAATGGGTCCGGTGTAGTATGAAAGTCCTCTGGCCAAACTCAGATCAAACCGCATTTTACCCAATACTTCCGGAAAACCAGAAACCAAAGCAACAATCTGGTCCAGATCTGAAAAACCACTGGCCGCCAACTCGTTGCCGGATAGCTTTTCTTTGAGAACGCTGTAATCACCTGATGTAAACGAAATGATACCTGTCCTTAAAGACGCCAGCTTCTCCACAAACTCCGGTGAAAACCCTTTTTGCAACATCTCCTGCGCCACTACCGGCCACTCCACTTTATCCAGCTTATCCAGACTTACACTCATATCGGCTTCCCGACCGGGTGCTCCGCAAAAATCGGAAAGTCCGGAGAGAATCTTCCGGTGATTGATTTTGATGATGAAGTCTTCAATTTCCAG
>DAIOVD010000004.1:0-19239 GCA_036759185.1 Catalimonadaceae bacterium
GTTTTCCTTCTCATGGGAACAGGTGTAGTGCACAACCAGCTTTCTTATATCCAAAACCGCAATCTGGGCTACTCCAAAGACCATATTTTCGTGCTTCCTCTCGACCAGAAACTGAACGACAAAATCGATCTTGTCAAGTCTGAACTAAGGCAGAATCCCAACATTCAGGGATTGAGCAAAGCCTATGAAAGTCCCGTCCGCATCAACGGTGGCTACGGTGTTTCCAAAAGCAACCTGCCTTCGAGTCCTTCCTGGACGGTAACCGCCAATCCGGTGGATGATGAATACCTGAAAGTTTGCAACATGGAACTATTGGCGGGTGAAAACATCAACCGGACCGACATTGAGAATGCCGAAACAACCGATTCAACAAAATTCCGCTTTGCCTTCATTCTCAATGAAACCTGCGCCCGGATGCTGGGATGGACGCCTCAGCAGGCCATCGGTCAGATGTTGTTTCTCGGTAACGACCGGCCTGGATTTGTGAAAGGAGTGGTTCGCGATTTTCATTTTCAGTCTATGCACACCGCCATCGGGCCATTGATGATGATGCCGGGAGGCTGGGGAAACACGTTGCTTGTGAAAACCGGTGGGGGAAATCCGGAAAATACGGTGGACTTCCTGAAAGAAAAATGGGCGAAACTGGCACCATACCGTCCGTTTGAAACCCGGTTTCTGGATGATGAATTTCAGCAATTATACGAATCTGAAAAACGGACGGCTACGGTTTTCAATTTGTTTTCCGGAATTGCCATCGTGCTGGCCTGCATGGGTTTATTCGGACTTTCGGCTTATTCGGCCCGCCAGCGTATGAAAGAAATCGGGATCCGGAAAGTGCTCGGTGCGTCGGTCTGGCAGATTACTGTTTTGTTGTCCCGTAGTTTTCTGTTGCTGGTCCTGGTCGCCTCATTGGTGGCACTGCCGGTTGCCTGGTGGATGATGGACAAATGGCTCCAGGATTTTGCCTACCGCACCGATCTGCAGATCTGGATGTTTGCCGGTTCAACGCTCATGCTCGGAGTTCTTACCCTCCTCACAGTTGGGATTCAGGCCACGAAAGCAGCGGTTGGAAATCCGGTCCGGGCCTTGCGAATGGACTGACGAGTGGTGAACAATGTATCGTCCACAAACGAAACTGTACCATAACCGGACACCCTTCGCTGGCCATAATTCCACAAACCACTGTATTTCTGGGTTTTACTATTGAGAACCGGTTTTTGCACTATTTCTGGCACGCTCAATCCAGACAGAACCATTAAATTATTACTTGTATGCTGTGTGTCGTTAATCCCCTCGCTCTGAAGAAGATACTCATGAATATCTTCTTCTCCACTTTTACGATTCTGGCAAATCATCCACCGGCTTGTGATACCATCAGTCCGGCAACCGAAGTTCGGCCGGCACCGGCAAAACCATCGTCTCAGAAAGCGGTGGAGCCTAAGCCGGCCCGTTGCAGTAAATCAGCATTTTATCCCTCTGAAGAAATTCCGGAGGCGGCACAACCAGCTGCCAGCGGAATGCCGGACCCAAATCGTCGGAAAGGTTCCCGTTTACCCTGCCGGAAAATCTGAGACCATTGCCGGCCGGATGTCTTCCCATCGGCTGCCGCAGGTTTGCAGAATGGTGCGGGCCTTCATTTTACATTCGTCCCATTCATCTTCAGCCACTGAGTCAATGGTGATGGCCGAACCAACCGCAAATCCGCAAGTCCGGTCCTTGTGATTGATAAACAAACTGCGGATCAGTACATTCAAATCAAATTCATTTCCCGGTCCGAAATAGCCCATTGCTCCTGAGTACGCTCCCCTCCGGAAGGGCTCGAGCTTTTGAATCCAATCCATCACCTCACCTTTTGGCGCACCTGTCATACTTCCCATCGGAAAAGTTGACCAGATGGCGTCGGATGAATCCAGTCCATTTTTCAATTCCGACCTTATGCTGCTGATCATCTGAAAAACCGTCGGAAAGGCATAAATCCCAAACATCTCATCCACCTTTGTAGAGCCTGTTTCCGAAATCCGGGCCAGGTCATTGCGGACCAGATCCACAATCATCATGTTTTCGGCCCGCTCTTTTTCAGAATGAAACAGCTGTTGCCGTATTTCCGCATCCTCTTTTTCGGATTGTCCTCTTCGTGCCGTGCCTTTGATCGGCTGTGAAAAGAGTTGGTTTCCTTCCTTTCGGAGATACCGTTCCGGCGAATTGGAGGCAATTTCAAAATCGTCTCCTTTCAACCAGCCACCGAATGGCATGGGAAAATCCTGATTTAGTTGTAGAAATATGTCCGCTCCATCCGGAGCCTGATCAGAAGTAAAAAACTGACAGAGATTCAGTTCATACACATTTCCTTCCCGGATCTGATCCTGCACAATCCGGATATCGTCCAGGTATTCTTCACGACTTTTCCACGAAGAAAAGGTCAAATCAGCCTTAGGATGGGCCTCATCATAGAGATTCAGAGCGTGAATTTGTTCCAGCACATCATTTGGTCCGGCGTGCCTCACGATTTTTCCATCTCCTGAAAATTCCAGCACAACTTCTGCTTCAAACAAAAAAACGTCTGGAAAATTCTGAAATATGGGCAGGACATTTTCGGCCTGAGATTTCCCATCTGCCCGGGACAGGTCGTATCCCAGATATCCAAACCACCAGGCTTGTGAATCTTTTCCTTTCAGAGCAGCAATCCAGTCCGGCTCTATCTCCACTTTTCGGTTTCCCACGGCCAGTAAACGGCGGAAAGGCCTGCCAGGATAAGTGGGATACGAATGACCGTCCAGAAAACAGGCAAACCGGAATTGGGAAGCGAACGAAAATGCCTTCCGGATGAACTCCGGATCAGATTGCGGTAATGCCAACTCTTTGCCCAATAAAGGCCGGTTCGGAAAGTTCTTTGATCATAAAATCTGCCAGATCGGCTGTGTCAATCACAAACTTACCGTCTGGTGGAAAGGTAGCCTGGGTGATGTACTTTCCTGTTAGTGGTCCATCCGTTATGGTAGGAGGACAAACAAATGTGAATTCCAGTCCTGATTTTTGGAGAGATTCAAATGCGGCATTATGATCCTGACTCACCGGAATGTATTCAGCCGGAAAACCATCGGTTTCAAATATCTTTTTCTCTTCACTCGCCTGCAGAATACCCATTCCACCGATTCCAATGATGCGCTTCACATGGTTCTGCTGCATGGCAGAAATGATGTTGTTCATGGCTGTATGCCGAAGGTTGGTCTGGCCCAGATCGGTACCAACCGCAAAAATGACGGCATCCTGATCCGCCATGGCAGTTGCAACAGCAGCTGCATTGGTTGCATCTCCCTGAAAAACATTGAGCCGGGGATGGTGAATGGAAATGGCATCCGGATTACGTGCGAATGCGGTGACATGATATCCGGATTCCAAAGCAAACTGAATCAGGTATTTACCGGTTCTTCCGGTGCTGCCAAAAATGATGACATTCATTGTAAATAGGAATTGTTGGTTGATTGCGTTCGACAATCAAAATTACAAAAGGATGTGTCACATCCTACCTCCGGCAGCGGTTATTCTGCCGGGATTCCGTCTGCAAGAATTCGTTCAGCGACCGGAAGGATGGCATCTGCCCACAAGGTGTACATTTCGGCCGATGGGTGAAGGTTATCCGAAGCGATGAGTACCGGCTCTGTTTTCGCCTTTCGGGAAATGGCGAAAATATCGACGACTTCTACTCCTGAGTTTCGGGCAATTTTGGTAGCGGTCTCATTGTACCAGACAAGGTCAGTATAAATTTTATCGGCCATTTCAGCACCGAAAGGCGTGCATCCATAGTCAGGAATCGTCACTACGATGACTTTGCTTTGATTTCCGGACGCGAATGAAATGGCTTGCCTGAGTAATTCAGAAAATTCCTTTTTGTATTGATCTTGTCCGTAAGAACGATATTGATTGTTCACCCCGATCAACAATGTGACCAGATCAAAATCACTACCCGGTTTTGCACGTTGGATTCCCTTTTGAAGCTCATCGGTTGTCCATCCGGTTTTGGCAATAATTTTCAGTTTCTTACAGGAGAGATTGGACGTTTTTTCCAGCTTTTGAGAGAGTTGGGCTGGAAAATTCTGGTCAGCCGGAACCGATTCTCCGATGGTATATGAATCGCCGAGAGCGAGATAGGTAAAAGTGTTCATGAAAGGCAAATGAAATAAAAAAGCCCCACGGTGAGGAGGGGCTTTTTTATAAAGAAATGTGATTTCTTATTTTGTGATGATAACAGGAGCCTGGTATCCTTTGTCGCCGTCAACAACGGTTACATAGTAAAGACCAGCTGTCAGATTGGTTACATCAATGTTTTCAGTTACCTCCTGACCTGTGAATGACTTCACAACACGACCAGTAAGGTCAGTCAGTTTTACTTCTGCATTGGTTGTTCCAACGAAACGGATGCTCAGATTGGTAGAAGCAGGGTTTGGACCCACTGTTACGAACAGACCTCTGTACTCAACCTTTACACTGTTGATGATTTGCTGACATTCTGCCCAGCCAGAGGTAACAATAATGTCACCTGCAGTTGGAAGCAAAATTTTACGGTTGTTGTTGTCTGTTACACGAACGCAGGAAGGATCTGGATTCACCCACTCGTTTCCTTCATCACCATCAGGCCAATCAGATCCCTGAACATATTTCCACTGAAGCGAGTCAGTTGCTGTGCCATCAAATGTAACGTCGCGGCTCCAAACATTATTGCCCATGTCGGTCATTGCTCCTTGTGCAGGTGTCCAGTCAGCCAGATTACCTCCTCTGCTTGTGAAATTACCCGCGATGCTTACAACATTGTTGATGGTTCCGCCACCTGCTAGAAGTGGAGTGATGTCTACTTTGAAAGTAGCATTTACCTGCGCCATGGAGGAAAGAGCTCCGAACGTGAGCAGGGTTACGACTGAAAGTACTATTTTTTTCATAGTTTTTCTTTGATTAATTCAAAAAGTAACGGTTTTGTTGATATATGGCGCTAATATCCGATTTTGATAAATTTATCTCAAAATATTTTTAAAATATTCTCTACCAGTCCCGTGTACCATTTCAGAGAAACAGGAAGTGCATCACTTTTCAGAGTCCACAGTTTGCTTTATGAAAAAAACCGATTTTGGCTTGAATTCCCCTGATTTTTACGAAAGAAATTCTAACATTGTGTTTTGAATCTTTCTTTTACCCCATTTAAAATTTCAGGTATGTTTTTTCTCCGAACTTCGGTGTGCTTCATTCTTATAGCATCACTGGGTTGCTTTCATCGGGCTTCAGGCCAGGACAATAAAAGAGTTTTATTGCAAGGGTTCTGGTGGGATTTTAAAAACAACAACTATCCTCAGGGCTGGGCTAACTATCTGGCAGACCTCACGCCTAGATTGCGAAAAATGGGAATAGAGGGTGTCTGGGTGCCTGTAAACCAAAAAAATGCCAACCCGGCTTCGGTAGGATACAGTCCGTTTGACCACTATGATCTGGGCGACAAGTATCAGAAGCAAAACCTGAAGACTCCATTTGGAGACAAGGATGAGTTCCTTCGCATGGTTGGAATCATGCACCAGAACGGGATCCATGTGATCCAGGATATTGTATTGAATCATATGGATGGGGCGGGTTCCGGAACCAGTGCCGGAGGTGTTGATAGTGCTGGACTTTCTTTTTACAACAGCAACCGACCCGGCTCGAATTATCAGGATATCACCAATGATCCGACCAGCGGTTATAAAAATTTCCGGTATGTAAGTTTTTTAACTCCCGCGAACAATGAAACAAGGTCGAACTATCTGGCAAGAAGTGGCCGCTGGCCAAAAAACTGGCAGAATTTTAGCCCAGGTCCAGGGGATAACCGATTTACAGGCGATGATTTATCCCGCACAACTTTTGGGCCTGATATTGCCTACTACCAAAATTCAAAAGGCCTTAGTTCCATTGCAACATTTAACCCAGTACAAGGAGATTTCTATATGCGCAACCAGGCACGCGAGTGGATGATCTGGTTTAAAAAACAGACAGGTGTCGATGGTTTCCGTCTGGATGCCATCAAACACTTTCCGAATGCTGTGTCCGAAGATATGATTTACAACCTTCAGTTCAATGCAGGGTTTGCAAGCGGAACCGATCAGATGTTCACGGTTGGTGAATGGGTTGGCGGAAAGTCCGAACTGGATGCATGGGTTGATGCTGTACAGGGCAGAGCCGGAACATTTGATTTCGGCCTGCGTGGATTTTCCGGAACCCCTGGTTTGTATGGATTGGTTTATGGACTGGGTAATTACGATTTATCAAACCTCCCTGGCATTCAACAGGATCGCAGGTACAGGACGGTTCCGTTTGTCAATAATCACGATACTTTCCGTCCAAGTCAACCTTCCTCCGGTTCTTCCGGACTTCAGGCAAACGGTAATTATCCGGTAGAAGCAAACGGGGCCCCAAAAAAATGGTCATCCAATTCTGAGCTTTCACCCAACATTGATCCAAGAGAGCCAAGACTAACGGCCGCCTATGCTGTGATGATGAGTATGGATGGAAGTCCCACCATATTTTTTGAAGATTTATTTGATGTAGGAACAACCGGAAAACGCTACACTCACCTTCCAACCAGTGAGACTGACCTTCCGGTCCGTGAATCCATCGCCAACCTGATTCGCTGCCACAAAAAATTCAATTTTAAAGGAGGTGATTATCGGGTTCGCACAGCTGAACCAACTGTGTTTTTTGATGGAAGCAATGCGCAGGATGTCATTGTTTTTGAACGATCCGCCAAAGCCATAATCGCCATCACAGATAATTTCACTACCAACCAGGCTGTATGGATTGATTGTGATTTTGCAGTCGGGACAGTCCTGAAAGACTACACCGGGAATTTCCCAAATGTAACTGTGGTCACAAGACCCAACAGCGTTCCGGGTGGAAGAGTCCGTGTTCAGGCGCCTTCATGCAATGGAACAGTGAACAACACATTGAAAAAAGGAGTGGCCATTTATGCTCCTGCCAGTCTGGAGACATTATTTAATCAACCATTTCCTGTAGCAAACCGATCAACCACCCAGGAATGGGAACTGGCAGACGACCTGGGTGACAGCCACCCAAGATCATTGAGACAAAGCGGAGCAATCCCTGCCAACTCCAAAGTAAGCCGCCTGGCGGGAAAAATATTTGCTTCCTCCGGGAAACCAGTTACCTACAAACTGTTTTCATCATTCAACCGTGACCTTACTCTTCTTCTTACAGACGCGTGTGGGAACGTGCTTGATTCAATCCGTGGAATTGGCAATCTGTCCAAAGTGTTTACACCAGCCACATCAGACTGGTATCAGTTCAAAGCCCGTAATTCATTGGATACCAATCGTGAGCAAAGAGTTTGGGTTCAGGTAACATATACCGCTCCCGATTCAGTTGACGCACTGGCCAGTCGTTCCAGGCTACTCCCGAATGTTGATCTTGGTGCCGACCGGTATGGTTGCACAGGTACACCGTTGACCCTGAACGCGTTTTTTGATACCGGACTTACCTACAAATGGGTAAACCAACAGGGAACACAGGTGGGCACAAACGGTACACTCACCATTTCAGAACCAGGAACCTATTCTGTAACACTCACAAATCCACAAACGGGTTGCACGGATGTGGATACCATCACCATTTTTTCTTTTGAAGCACCACCATCCGCTGCGATAGTGGTTCGGGTTGGCGACACATTGAAACTCACCAATCCAGTTCCCGGCAACCACTATCAGTGGCGGATCAACGGGCAAAGCAATCCAGCAGATACGTTGCTTTATCTTGTCATTCCGGGCAATGCTCTGAGTGTGAATCTGACAACCCGTAATAATTTCGGCTGCCAGACCGTTACCCCCAACCTGATAACATCAGTTGCTCAACTGGTGCAATCCAACACGGGGATTTCGTTCTTTCCGAATCCGGCGACTCAATTGGTCCGGTTTCAGTTTTCAGATCCTTTTCATTCCATTACCATTCAGGACGTGAACGGTAAAAGCTGGGTGGGTAAAACCGGAAATGGCGAAACAGACGGAGTGCTGGACCTGAGCTCGGTTCCGGCAGGTCTTTATGTCGTGATGGTCAAAACAAACAAGGGTCAGTTGCTTACTTCCAAGATTCTGGTGACCAACTAGGTGGATTTTCAATTCAGAGCCACTGCAGTTAAAATTGTTCTAGAACTGCAGTCTCTGAAGGGCTGAAACATGGCCAAATTTTGTCAGGAATATCGATCGACCCAAATTGGGCACCATCGATTTCCAGCTTCATGATAGCGCACAAAAAAGGGGCCTGAAGCCCCTTTTGTATTTTCGTACGGGATGTTTTACAGTGATCGCTTGGTCTCTTTTTCTTCAAACGATTCGATGGTATCGCCCACTTCAATGTTGTTGAAGTTCTTGATTTTGATACCGCATTCGTACCCGAATTTGATTTCACTCGCATCGTCTTTGTACCGTTTCAGTGCTTCCAGCTCACCGGTATGGATTACGATACCGTCACGGATCACGCGGATTCCATTGTTCCGTTTGATATAACCATCGGTTACATAACAGCCGGCAATGTTACCCACTTTGCTGATTTTGAATACTTCACGGATTTCAACATTACCCACGATCACCTCTTCTACTTTCGGAGCAAGGAGTCCTTCCATCGCATCCTTGATGTCATTGATGGCATCGTAAATGATGGAGTATAGCTTGATTTCGATTTCTTCGTTCTCGGCCTGGCGTCTTGCCTGAGCAGATGGACGAACCTGGAATCCGAGGATAATGGCATCAGATGCGGAGGCGAGCATAACATCGGCTTCGGAAATCTGCCCCACTGCTTTGTGCAGAATCCGGACAGCGACTTCTTCTGTACTTAGTTTCAGCAAGCTGTCGGCAAGTGCTTCCACTGAACCATCCACGTCACCTTTGATAATGAGGTTGAGTTCTTTGAATGTTCCGAGGGCAATACGGCGACCGATTTCATCAATGGTGATGTGTTTCTTCGTCCGGATCGATTGTTCACGCTGAATCTGCTCACGTTTGTTGGCCAGTTCCTTCGCTTCCCGCTCGTTCTCCATTACGTTGAATTTGTCACCTGCCTGAGGGGCGTTGTTCAAGCCGAGCATCTGAACAGGGGTTGAAGGACCTGCCTCATCTATCCTGGCACCTGTGTCGTCGTACATCGCCTTCACTTTACCATAATAGGCTCCGCAAAGAACGAAATCACCCACTTTCAGCGTACCAGCCTGCACCAGAACGGTTGACACATATCCTCTTCCTTTGTCAAGAGAGGCTTCGATGACAGTACCCGTGGCAATTTTATTTGGATTGGCCTTCAGTTCGAGGATGTCGGACTCCAGAACAACTTTTTCCAGAAGTTCAGAAATACCAATTCCTTTTTTGGCTGAAATTTCCTGGCACTGGTATTTTCCACCCCAGTCTTCGACAAGGAGGTTCAACTGCGCCAGTTCTTCTTTTATTTTCTCCGGGTTTGCTCCGGCTTTATCAATCTTATTAATGGCAATTACGATCGGAACACCTGCAACCTGAGCGTGGTTGATTGCCTCTTTTGTTTGTGGCATCACCGAATCATCGGCAGCTACCACAATGATAACCACATCGGTTACTTTTGCACCCCTTGCACGCATGGCAGTGAAGGCCTCGTGACCTGGAGTATCAAGGAAGGTGATGTTTCTTCCTGATTCCGTCCGTACATTGTAGGCACCGATGTGCTGAGTAATTCCCCCGGCTTCGGATGCTACTACTTTTGTTTTCCGGATGTAGTCAAGGAGGGACGTTTTACCGTGATCAACGTGACCCATGATGGTTACAATCGGTGCACGGGTTTCCAGATCTTCTTCAGAATCGAGAGATTCGACAATATTTTCTTCTTCCTCCGCAGATGAGAAGGATGTTTCAAATCCAAATTCATCGGCGATGATGGTCAACGCTTCTGCATCCAGACGCTGATTGATGGATACAAACATACCCAGTGACATACAGGTTGCAATAACCTCATTCACTGAAACATCCATAAGGGAAGCCAGATCGGCAACCGACACAAATTCGGTGAGTTTGAGGATTTTTGATGTTTCCTGATCATCATTGTTGTACCGATCATTCCGGTCACGGCTTTTCTTTTTGCCTTTCCCTCCGCCACGATTCATGGTAGCCCGGATCTGACCGGAAATCTGGCGATTCGAGTAATTCGACTGTCCGCCAGCGTTGCCGCCACCGCGATTCTGATTATTTCCCGGACGATTTCCACCCTGGTTGCCTGAATTATTTCCGGGTCCACGGTTCTGGTTGTTTCCTTGTCCACCGGAACCCTGGTTCCCCGGGCCTCCAGTATTCGGACGGTTATGATGGCCACCCTGATTTGGTCCTTGTGGACGGGGTGCTCCACCTTGCTGACCACCGCCTTGTTGATGGGGACGATCCTGGCCTTGCCCTGGTGGGCGGCTTCCCGGTACCGCTCCACCGGAACCTCCGACGGCAACTGGACCTGTTTTCAGCCTCTTGCGTTTCCGCTTTTCAGCCTCTGAACGGCTTTCTGACGGGTTTTTTGGTTTATTTTCAAAAGCTTTGAGATCAATTTTCCCAAGGACAGTAAGTCCTTTTAGCTGATCTGCTTCACCTTTAATGACAACACCGGGAGTCTCTTCTGCAGAACTGGCAGCAACTGGTGCTTCAGCTTCTTTTGCAGGAGCAGATACAGGTGCTGGTGCTGACACTGGAGGTGGAGATGATACCACAGGTGCGGCAACAACAGGCTCTGGCTTTGGAGGTTCTGGAGCTGGTTGTGGCTTCACTTCCTCTTTCACTGGCTCAGCTTCCACTTTTAGGGGAGCAGCTGGTGTTGGAGCTGGTTCAGACTTTGGCTTAACACCCTTTTTACGGGCATCCAGATCTATTTTACCGATTACTTTCAATCCCTGAACCGAGGCTTCTGCCTTAATCAGTTCAGGCTCTGTTGTTTCCGCTTTTGGGGCTGGAGTTTCAACCACAACTGGTTCCGAAGGCTTCTCCTCTTTTACTGGCTCTGGTGCTTTAGGAGCCACTGCCTCAACTGGTGGTGCTGGTTTTTCAACCTGGGCCGGAGGAGGAGGTGGTGGGGCAACCGGCTGTTCTTTTACAACTACTGGGGCTGGGGCAGGAGTAGGCGGAGTGGGTTTTGGAGGACCTGGAATATTGTGAATATTCCGGCGGGCAATGGGTTCATCCATTTCCTCATCGGCAGGTCTTCTTCTTTCTTTGTGCAGATCACCATCGATCACAATTTTTTCGTTGTGTTTGTGGCCGATTGAAATACCTGACGCTTCTTTTTTCTCCTGTGCTGAAGAAGAATACTCTTTACGCAGCAGATCCAGCTCTCCTGCAGTCAGTTTTGCAACCGGGCTTCTTTCGATGGGAGAACTATTTTTATGCAAAAACTCAACGATGGTATCCAATCCAAGATTGAATTCCTGCATGGCCTGACGTATTTTAAAAATTCTTTCTTCAGACATACTTTCTTTTACAGTGTTCCTTTAATTGTTCGGTTTTTGGGAGTTTGGTGGTTGGATGTTAATCTTCAAATTCCTGTTTCAGAATATTGAGTACTTCATTGATCGTCTCTTCTTCAAGATCCGTTCTCCGTACCAGGTCTTCAACCGGAACCGAAAGAACGCTCTTTGCGGTATCCAATCCAATTTTTTTAAATTCTTCCAGAATCCAGGTGTCGATTTCATCGTCGAATTCTTCCAGAGCAATATCGTCAATTTCTTCCTCTGATCCATCTGAATCGCGGAATACATCAATTTCTTTACCGATCAAACGGCCGGCCAGTTTGATGTTCTGTCCACCTTTACCGATCGCAAGTGAAACCTGATCCGGCTTGAGGAAAACAGAAATACGGCGGTCGTTCTCATCGATTTTCATACTGGTTATCTTGGCCGGGCTAAGTGCACGGGCAATGTACAGCTCCATATTTTCGGTGTAATTGATTACATCGATGTTTTCGTTCTCCAGCTCCCGCACAATGTTGTGGATTCGGGAACCTTTCATACCAACGCAGGCGCCAACCGGATCGATTCTGTCATCAAACGATTCAACAGCCACCTTCGCTCTTTCGCCCGGTTCGCGGACAATTTTCCGGATGGCAATCACGTTGTCGTCAATCTCTGGAACCTCCAGTTCAAACAAACGCTCCAGGAATACAGGAGAGGTACGTGACAGAATAATTTTTGGTGTACCATTGATCATTTCCACCCGATGCACTACAGCCCGGATGTTATCGCCTTTACGGTACCGGTCTTTCGGGATTTGTTCACTTTTCGGAAGGATGAGTTCATTACCCACACCATCGATCAGGAGAACTTCCCGATTACCAACCTGATAAACCTCGCCAATAATCAGATCGCCAACTTTGTCTTTGTACGCCTGAAACAGGTTTTCTTTCTCCAGGTCTTTTACCTTTTGAACCAGCGTCTGTTTTGCTGTCAGAATTCCCCTTCTGCCGAAATCATCTTCAATGTTGATTTCTTCCGCCAGTTCATCTCCAACTGCCAGATCGCTCTGGATCTTGATCGCATCAGAAAACGGGATTTTATCGTAGTCCCAGATGTCCTCCGACTCATCGTCTACGACCTCACGGAAACGCCAGATCTCCAGATCTCCTTTATCGATATTAATGATGACATCAAAATTGCTGTCTTCCACATATTTCTTTCGAAGGATTGACCGGAAAACTTCCTCCAGGATTTTAATCATGGTAGGCCTGTCAATATTTTTCAGTTTGGCGAAATCTGAAAATGATTCAATGAGCGTTCTGCTATCCATTTTTACTTAAACGAAACTGTCACTTTTGCTTTTGCAATATTTGTTAGTGGGATTTCTGAAGTGTTGACCACAACTTTCTTCCCTTTTGTTTTTTCGGTTGTTTCGATTCCCAGAATGTCTTTATCAAAAGCAAGAAGTTTTCCTTCCACAGGAGCGCCTTCTTTTAATTCCAGAATCAGGGTCCGGCCTATGTTTTTCCGGAACTGTCTTTCACTGGTTAAAGGAAAATCCAGACCAGGAGATGCCACTTCCAATGTGTAGTTATACTCAAAGAAGTCGTTCTCATCCAGGTACTTGCCTAGTTTCCGGCTGTAGACAGCACAATCATCTATCGTAATTCCCGCATCACTGTCCACCAAAACCTGAACTTTACCCTCACTTACTTTCCCTGCACCAACCGTTACTTTCACCAGAAAGTGTTCTGTTGATTCAAGATTCTGAAGCAAAAATTCTTCTATGTGATCTTTTACCTGTGACGTAGTCATTAAAAAAACAAGAGGGGACTTCCGGTCCCCTCTCTCAATTGCGCTGCAAAACTAAACTGAATTTCTCCAAAAGCAAAATGGAAACAAGATTCCGTCCTGTTTCTGATCAGTTTGCAACCCGAAACTATGGAGAATCAAAGAAGGGAATCCGGATTCAGCGTACCTTTTTGGTGCGATTAAATTTCATACGTTACCCGAAATATTCAAGGATCAGATCATCAATTAAAGTAAACATGCCTCCAGATTCCAAGGTTAATCACCCTCCAAAGGAAGTCATCCCGTTTAGTATTGGAATTGAGAAACAACTGATCCCAGTCTTTTTTCACTTTACGTGAATCGATAAAATCATCCAGATCCGGGGTAATAAATTCTTTGAGTTCCTCTCTGGCATCCAGAAGCCAGTGGTTTTCTCTCTGAACCCGAAGGTACTGCTCCCTACCTTTCAGCATAGGCTCAGGGAAAACACCTCTCATCGCCTTTCTGAGAAGATTACCTGTCTGTCCTCCCCTCACTTTGTAAATACTGGATGATTTGATCATAGCATCTGCCATGTTCCGGTCACTGGCAAAGGGCAGTCGGATTTCAACACCAAAATACTGTGAGTTCCGATCACTTGTACGCAGCTTTTCTTTCACAACCGGTCCACCAAATTCATTCACCAGCAATTGATTGAGGCTTTCCGGAATGCTTTTGATTGAATTTTCCAGGTTCTTGGCATACCGGTCTTTAAAATTCTCCTTTATGTAGGAGAACTCTTCCTGGTTGTTTTTAAACAGAGATTCCCGTATGTCATCTGCCGTTGTTTTAAACAGAATTTTCTTCGATAAAACAAATATCTGATTTAGCTTTTTAGAAATTGGTCCCGGAGAATTCAGAAGGTTATCCATAAAAAGACTGTATTGTCCTTTCAGGAAGATATCCTCCATAAACTGTGTAAAATGGGCATCTGAAGCAGAAAAAAGCTGAGGGCCACCAATGGGCTCTACCACCACACTGACCCCGATTTCCCTTGCCTTATCCAGCATTTTGTACTGGGCAAAAACATCCAGATTTGTGAACGGGATATCTTGCAGGTGACAGACTTTCAGGAGATTATCTGTGAAATCACGAAAAGTACAGGTGGCTGTTAAAAGTTCAACACCAAGTTCATCCGTTATTCGGTTCACATATTCCAGATCTTCCTGACTTTCATAGACTGAGGCAAAGATTCCTTTATAGATACTGGAAGGATCCGGCCTTTCCTGGGACCGCATTTCCCGGATCGATTCTTTCAACAGAAATGGAAACACCAATGACTCGAGTTCAGAAGTAAACCTGTATGCTGTTGAATAGCCGGGACTTAAGTGATTGCCTGCGTTTGTAACCAATGATTTTCGCAGACGGTGTGCCAGAGTGGAAACCTTATTCCTGCTGTACCGGTCTATTTTAGAGTCGGTTGATAAATGAAAATAACTCCAGATTTTGATACTTCCCTTAGGAAGAAGAAGGGAAAATGCAGTTCCTGGTAACAACTCGGAAATCCCCCTGAACAGGCTCTGAACATTGGTTTCTGACTGACCCAGAATAAGGTAATCGTACACTGCCGACTTGCTCATTTTTTTCGAAATGAAAGGGAGCCCAAACAGGCTTTTCAATTCTGAACCAAAGGCAAAAAAATTATCGTCATGGCAATAATAGAAGGGTTTGACACCAAAGGCATCACGTGCACCAAATAGTTTATCCTCTTTTCTGTCGTATAAAACAAATGAAAACGATCCTTCCAGCATGCTCAAAATCCGTTCGTGCCAAAGCTGATATCCTTTTACCAGAATTTCAATCTGATCATCTGTTTCAATGTGAACACCTTCAGCTTTGAGTTGCCTGGCAAGATCCAGTGAATTAAAGATTTCACCATCCAGAACAGCCCAGATTGTTTTGTCATCATTGGAATAAGGCTGATGCGCTTTAGGATGAAAATCAGGATAGATCATACCCAGCCGATGGCCCATGGCGAACCAGGCGTCGTATGGCGCTTCTCTAATATCAGGTGATGATGTTAAGTCCCGAACAGACCTGTTGGTATCCTGGCCAAAGAATTCTTTTACATAGTTCCCATTAATTGTGATAAACCCCTGATCCTGGCGGCCACGATGCGGCATCCTCTCCATGATTTGGATGACGAAATCACGGATGGGGGTTTCTGGTTGAGTCAGTGCAATTATTCCTCCTATGGCACTCATGAATATGTAATATTATCTGGCAATTAGTGTATGGGTCTCCAGGTCCGGATAAATTTTAAAATATTGAATCGGCAAAACCGATTTTCCCTCTGACGTAAAAAGACCGGTCTTCCCATCCCTTAAAACCTGCAGGAATCCGGAACAGGGCTCAATAATATCAGTATATCGGTTGGCAAGCAAAATTTTCCCTTCGTTATTTAGCCAGCCAGTCCAGTTACCCTTTACCGTTTTCCAGCCTGGAAATTTTCCGGTCTGAATAGAATCAAATATACAAGGTTGAGCAAAATCACCCTGGCGATTCAATAACCCCCATTTTTCCTCTTTCTCAACGGGTGTCAGATCCCGGATAAAGGATCCGGTCTTCTGGTAGTGAGGCTGTATTTTTAATTTTTCGTCCCGGTCCAAAAATCCCCAGACGGTCCCCAGTCGGGCAGCTGAAATACCGGAATGAAACGGCAATAACGAATCGTAACGACAGGATATCCGGATGAAACCCATAAAGTCAATATATCCATATCGCTTCCCTGCTTTTGCCATCACCATTCCTTCTGCCACAGAGCCAAGTTCCGAAATGGTTTTGCTCACAGTGTAACGGTTGCCGTTCTCCGAAATCAATACCCATCTTGATTTTGTTTGAACTCCGCATACACTGTCGCAAAGATCCAATACTTTCTTTACCGAATTCACTTTCATCCTCTTGCCGGCCGGAGTGAGAATAAAACTGGCTGATTTTTTTTTGATCAGCGCAAACCGGTTCGAAATCACAGAAATAGAATCGGCTATTTTGGTTCTGGACCGGTTTGGACTTTGCCAGTACACATTCTTGCCGGCCGAATCAATCAGGACGGTATCGTTCCACCAGAAACTACCAGGCCGGATCACGAAATCAAATCCGGATCCATTTACGGGTTTCCAGAGTGTATCATACCGAACGTAAGTAGAGAATAAATTAAGATCCGGATTTGGGGAGCGGAGAGAAAAAAACCGGGTGCGAAAAGCAGAATCCACCTCAAGAATTCCATCGTTGCGGAATAAAAGCAAACGTCGTGGTTCAATCCGGAAAGAATCAGCCACCATTTCTTCCGGTTCTGAAGGGCGGAAGACACAGCGAATATCGGCTTTGCCGAGAATCTTACCATTCCAGAGAGTGATGCTTTTGAAGATATGGGGCAAAGGTTGGATGAAATTCTTCTTGTTAAACAACCGAGCCACTCTTCCGTTTTCAGACATAAAAAACGACTTTGTCAACGGCAGAAATTTCCCTTTGCTGCTACGCAAAACAGGATGGAAAAGATCGTCTTCCACCAGAATGGATTCTGTACCACAACGGACACAAAACAAATTATCTGTCAGGGCATAAACGGTGTCTGCTGAAACATCAAATTTCCGGGCACCTTTCAGGTCAGAAACTTCCCAGTTCTTAGACTGACCTATGGAACAGAGGGCAACTGACATCCATATCAGGCTGGCGAACAGTGTCTTGCATGTTGTTTTTCCATTTGGCATCCGGTTTCAAAATTAGGAAGGATATTTGCACCGAAAGAAAAATCAGAAAGCAATTTCGTGGTGTTTCAGAATAACAAATCCAAGTGGCTGGAAGCCAAAGTTTTATTTTCAACCCTCACATGGCGGAAGGTGGGAAATTATATGCTGCTTCTGACAGGGTATTTTATTTCGAGATGGACGAAAAAAGTGGTGCATCTGGGCAATCCCTGGAGTATTTCCATTGAACCCACCACCAGCTGTAACCTTCGTTGTCCGGAATGCCCGAGTGGCCTCCGGTCTTTTACCAGACCCACCGGAATGCTCGAAAAAAACCGGTTTGAAAATCTGATGAAAGAAATTTCACCAGATCTGGCTTATCTGACGTTTTACTTCCAGGGAGAGCCGTATCTGAATCCAGCTTTTCTTGAAATGGTGTCAGTAGCAACCAGGTATGGTATTTACACATCAACCTCCACCAATGCTCATTATCTGAAAGAAGAGGTAGCCAGAAAAACCATTGAATCGGGCCTTCACCGGATCATCATTTCTCTGGATGGAACTACCCAGGAAACCTATGAGAAATACCGGATCGGAGGTGATCTGGAAAAGGTGATCGAAGGCACAAAAAATCTGGTGCGCCTGAAAAAAGAAATGAATTCGGCGACACCCCACATTATTTTCCAGTTTCTGGTGGTGAGGCACAACGAACATCAGATTGAAGATGTATATAAACTGGCAGAAGAACTGGGGGTGGATGAAGTGAAGTTGAAAACAGCTCAGATCTATGATTTTGAAAATGGATCAGACCTGATACCGGTTCAGGACAAATACAGCCGGTACGCCCGTAAAAAGGACGGCACGTTCCGGATCAAAAATCCACTTCTGAACCATTGCTGGCAGATGTGGCATTCCTGTGTTGTGACCTGGGATGGAAAAGTGGTGCCTTGTTGCTTTGACAAAGACGCTCAACACAGTTTGGGCCAAACCGGTCAGACTTCGTTCGGCTCTATATGGAAAAGCCCTGAATACCATCGGTTCAGGGCGTCAGTTCTGAAATCAAGAAATGAAATTGACATCTGTACCAACTGTACAGAAGGAACAACTGTTTGGGCAACCGCTTCGTAATCAGAGGTTATCCCACCATGGCATTCATGCAGCCGCGTTATGTTGAGTGTTACCTGAAAATTTCTGGTAACGGCGGGTGAGGGCGTCCATCATTTCACCGTCCTGGTATTTGTATTCATCCAGAATGTGGATCATAATGCCAATCAGACGAACAGTTGAATGGTATTCTGCTTGTTCGGTTTTCGACAACTGCTGCAATTTCTGCAGTTTCTCCAACTTCTGCACCTGCGACAACAGATCAAACGAAAGATCGGCGATTGCACGAAGGCGGTTTGGATTTCCCGGATTCTGGTTTCCGGAAGAAGAAAGGTCTTTAGACACGATGTATTGGAAGGTCGATTCTTTGAGCTCCAATGCAGAGGTATGTAGATGGTACATAGTTTCTTGATTTTTCAGATGATAATGAACGTGCACGTCCACAGTGCATGTTCCCAACGGATACAAAATAGGCGCTTTGATTTGGTTAACCCGTTTCACGAATCCGATCAATTCTTACATGATTATTGATGAGGAAAAAAAGCAGACAATTGTACCTTTGTGCATGCAAAAAAAGATTCTGATTCTCGATTTTGGTTCCCAGTACACTCAGCTAATTGCCAGAAGAATCAGGGAGTTAGAAGTTTATTGCGAGGTGGTTCCCTATTATTTTAATGGGGAAACCGGAGATGAAATCCTTGGTGTTATTTTTTCAGGAAGCCCCCGTTCAGTTCGGGAAGAACAACCTGTTTCTCCGGGAAAAGACTGGTTTTCCATACATGTACCAGTTCTTGGGATCTGCTATGGAGCTCAGTTTATTGCCCAGAAAATGGGAGGTGAAGTGTCGCCAAGTACCGTCCGTGAGTACGGAAGAGCCCACCTTAAAAAGACAAAAAACACATTGTTATTGGATCAGATTCAGGACTCTTCCGAAGTCTGGATGTCGCACAGTGACACAATAACAGCTCTTCCGCCAGGTTTCGATATCATTGCCACTACTGAAACCATTCCGGTTGCTGCTTTCGCACACGAAAATCAGCCCATTTTCGGGGTTCAGTTTCATCCGGAAGTTGTACATTCTGAGCAAGGTACTCAGATTCTGAAAAACTTTGTGTTCTCCATCTGTGGTGCCACACCAAACTGGAC
>DAIOVD010000004.1:19339-29965 GCA_036759185.1 Catalimonadaceae bacterium
TTTTTGTTGATAACGGACTTCTACGCAAAAATGAATTCCGGGATGTATTGCATTCCTACCGTGACATGGGACTTCAGGTAACCGGTGTGGACGCCAGAGAACGGTTTTATGCCGGACTGGATGGCATTTCGGATCCGGAACAGAAGAGGAAAACCATTGGCCGTATTTTCATTGAAGTGTTTGAGGAAGAAGCACATAAGATTGAAAATGTCGGATTTCTTGGACAGGGAACCATATATCCGGATGTGATCGAATCGGTCTCGGTGAATGGCCCATCCGTCACAATCAAATCCCACCATAATGTGGGAGGGTTACCAGACCTGATGAAACTGAAAGTAGTGGAACCGCTCCGTAGTCTGTTTAAAGATGAGGTTCGGAGACTCGGAGCTGCTCTCGGACTGGAACCCTCCATTCTCAACCGTCATCCATTTCCCGGACCTGGGCTTGCGATCCGGATTCTGGGCGACATCAACGCCCAAAAGGTCAACATCCTGCAGGAAGCAGATGCCATTTTTATCGGTGCCCTGAAGGAATTTGATTTGTATAATAAGGTCTGGCAGGCAGGAGCTATCCTGTTACCGGTTCACAGTGTTGGGGTTATGGGCGATGAACGAACCTATGAGCAGGTGGTTTGCCTGAGAGCCGTGAGCAGTTCAGACGGTATGACGGCTGACTGGGTTGATTTCCCACATTCGTTTCTGGCTGAAGTTTCCAACCGGATAATCAACCGGGTAAAAGGAATCAATCGGGTGGTGTATGACATCAGCTCGAAACCACCTGCGACCATTGAGTGGGAATAGGTAAGCCTGACTAAATACAGGCGAACCGATCTACTTTCTATTCAGTTTCATTCTGGAGAATTCAAACCAGAATCCAAATGCGGTCCGGGTCCTTACTCCTTAGCGGACAATGGTTTGAACTCATGAATAGACTAGCTGTATCCCACCGGATTCACACGTCCGCATTGAGGCCATCCGCCAGATAGGCGTTTACATCCGGATTTTGGGGTTGCTGAAGTATGTTTCTCACCCAGGCATTTCGTTCGTGCCAGAGGACGGCCATTTCCCAGATACAGGCCATCATTCCCTGGTCTGAATACAACTGAAAATCCGGTTCCCCATGGCGCTTCAGGTAACAAAAATTCTGAAGCATATTTTCGCCAATCCACCAGTTGAGGATGACAAAGCACCCTTCTTTTCCTTCATGGATGATAAGTGTGGCCATCCGGTATGTATCGAGAGGATAGGCACAGCTCTTTTCAAGCCATTTACTCAGATTGAATTTTACCTCATTGAGCATTGATTCTTCCACACGTTCATTCCGGACAGAGATGCTGTAGAGTTTTATCCGCCAGTCCTCAAATAGAAAATGCCCTTTGAATCGAACGGAACGCGGAGCATAACCTTGTTGTATGTTCATTTTTGAATGGATTCCAGAAACTGGTTTTTATAGGTTTTGACAGCGTTCAGAATGGATTCATTCGGACTAAATTTTTCCTCCAACGACTGATATACTTCTGTCGCTCTTTGATCGCCAATCATGTTGAGAAGCTGTACATTCTGGAAAACATCATTCAGATCTTCATCCTTTAGAGATTGTTTCAACCGGTCCAGCAAAAGAGGATAGGCCTCACCTGCCTTTCCAAGTGCCACCAATGTCTGAACGGCTGCAAACGGATAATCCCATGTTGGCGTGGCCAGATACCAGCGGGGAGAGCGGTTGTCTTTCAGGCATTTCATGGCATAAACGGCACCTTTCGGATCACCCAGTTGCTGGAGTCCGTTGAGTGCACTGATACGGTTTTGATTTTTCCATGAATGTTTCGACTCCAGACTCAGCAGGATTTGAATGGCGGAAGGGTCCTTCGTTTTACCCAGCGCAATGGCAGCACTGTTGATCACCCGGTCACTTTTGTCATCAAGAGCTTCCACATACACATCTTTGAAATCAGGGTTTCCTGTTTTACCCAACATACTGATGGCCGAACTTTTCAACCAGGATGATTCTTTCCGGATGAGTTCTTTGAGCATTTTCTGAATCTCCGGAGAATAGGGCAACGTCAGAATTTTCTGCAGGGACCCAAGTGCATATAAACGGTACCGCCAGTATTGTCCTGACTGAATTTCACGGGTAAAGGCCCGGATGATGTTTTCTTTGGCAGCAGTTGAAATGGCTGAATCTTTGGCTAAAAGAACCAACGCATCCAATGCGGATTTTCTGGCAAGAACATCTCTGGATTTTTCCAACTGACGGAGATATGATGCCGTGTCCCTTTGAAAATTTGATTCGCTTAAAAATGTTCCGTGCACATTGAAATGGACATATTCCGGACGATTACTCAGAACAAATTCAAATGTATTCTCAGCGATAGGTTTCAGCTCAATGGGGAAAATCCCGGCATCGGTTTCGATATCCAGTTTTCCCTGGAAATAAGAAACCTGCTCAAACCGCGTCTTGTTTTCTGGTGGCATTGATTGTTTGACCGTCAGCACCAATTTGTTTGTTTCCGGGAGATACCGGGAGGAAACGTCAAACAATGGCTGCCCGATCCGATAAATCCATTGATCGAAAAACCACTGAAACGATTTTCCGGCAATCGCTTCCACGGCCTTCTGAAAGTCCTTTGTCTGCACCTGTTTCCCGGCATTTTCTTTCACATAGTGTCGAACGACTTTCCACCAGACCACATCTCCCAGCTCCTTCTGCAACATTCGTAAAACCAGCCCACCCCGGTATTTCGAGTAACCGTCTGTTGTAAAACCAGCCCGATCATTCACTTCGTCCGGAACGATCGGGTGCCGGTTTTCTGCATCCCAGTCTGCCTGAACACTTCCCGTTTCAAATGGAAAATACCAAAGCAGATACTCTTCCTTTCCATGAATTTTTTCTGTGTACAACCCTGCAAAATATTGAGCAAATGCATTGTTGAGCCAGACATCCTTCCACGATACGGGCATAATCAGGTTGCCGAACCATTGGTTGGCTAAAGCCTGAACGGCGACCCCATCCCAGAGATAACAGAAGTCCTTGTGCACACCAAAGTCATCCACATAATTATCCGAAAGAATCGCTGCTGAATGCTGGCCTACCATTCCGGGAAACGGGTAATCCTGTACCATAATCTGGCTGTAGTGCTGAAAGGGATAGGCATATCCTGTCTTTTCCTCCAGAAACTTCATCATATCCGGAACCAGCTCCACTGTTGCTGAAATGGCTTCTTTTTCATGGGGATAACCAAAATGGTGAATGGTGGTGCTTCCGTTCTTCTGAACCACATCGCAGAAATTTCCTGCCACAACCGATACCAGATAATTAGGGAATGGTTGGTCGGTTTTGTAATGAAACGTTCTTGTATTGTCTGGATTGGGGGTGATGCCATCCGGCTTACCATTCCCGATTACAATGAAGGGCCGTTCAATGGTGGCATGCAATTCGGTGGTGTGGATATCCGATATGTCCTCATTGCATGGAAACCAGTATTTGTTGTTGTCCGGTTCACCGCTGCTCCAGACCTGAACCTGCTTTGAAGGTGAGGTCGATGTCGGAGTCATAAAACGGAGGCCTTTCCCGAAACTACCCCCGATGGACATGGGATCCGACTGGTTGACATGGTTTGTGTGGTAATCAATTTTTATTGTGAACAGCTCCCCGGGTACAAATCGTTTGTTGAGACGAATGCGGAGATTATTGTCGGAGTCGGTACCGTCATTGCGGAAGGAGAGGTTTTGTCCGTTTTGCTGAATGCTTCGAACAGAAAGATACCCGGCATCAAAAAAAATAGAGTCTGATTCCGTCAGCACAGTGCCGGTGAAAATGGCATGGCCTGCTGCCTGTTTTTTCGCAATGTCAAAACGAAGAAAGAGGGCCAGGTGCCCGGTATCCACATTCTGAGCAAGAGTGAATGTGCCGGCCAATGAAAAAAGGAAAAGACTCAGAAAAATAAACTTGTTCATTTGGGCAGGTTGACGATACGGAAAAGTTGTTTTTCGCTCTTAAGACCTACTCTTGAGGCAATCTCAGCTTTCGACAAATCCGGGTTTTTCAAAAGTTCAGTGGCTTTGGCTCTTCTCACTTTATTAATGTATGCAACCACCGTGATTCCGGTTTCAATACGGAATATCCGGGTAAAATTGCGCTCACTCATAGCGGCTATCTCGGCCAGTTCTGCCAGTGAACTTTTTGTGTGTGTATTTTCATAAATATGATCCTGAGCCTTGTGAATACCGCTGTGGATGTGGTTCCTGTATTTGAGAAACTCACTGAGCTGGCTGTCACTTCCGGATCTTCTTCCAAACACAACCAGTTCCCTGGCCACCAGGTGAGCAAAATGACTGCCTTTCAGTTTTTCAATGATGTACAGAATCAGATCAATTCCAGAAGCGATTCCGGCACTTGTGTAAATTCCATTCTGATCTGTGAAGAGAATATTTTCCAGCACTTTCACCCGGGGATATTGGTCATGAAGTTCTTTGGTTTTCTTAAAGTGTGTGGTACAGGGTTTTTCGTTCACCAGTCCGGCTTCCGCCAGAACAAAGGCTCCCATACAAATACTGCACATATTCACTCCTCTTGTATACAAGTCATTCATCCAGCCAAAGAGATCTTTTTCGTTTTGAAATTCGGCTGAACTGAGATAGGCATAAGAGGAACCCGGAATGATGAGAAAATCGCCTTGCCTGAAAGACACTTCTGAAAAGTGTTTCACTTTACTGAATGCCAGTCCGCTTGTGGTTACTACCTGTTTCCCAATCCCGCAGTATTCCATTTCAAAATCTGCTTCAAAGTCAATCGCTTCGTGAATGGCCTGATCCGGGCCAGCCATGTCCAGAATGTGAATATGTGGAAGAAGCAGGAAAATAAATTTTGTCGCCATAGATGAATTTTTCTGAGGCGAAATAAGCGACAATCCACTCAGTAAAATGGTCAGGTTACGGACATATCCGGCCAGAGCATTGATTCTTCTCCTTTGTTAAATTCCGGAACAGGCTGCTGCCATATATAGAAACTTTCATCATCGCGTCTCCGGAAATTCAGCTGGTTTGATCGCCTGTCTTTTTCTGGATGGTCAAACCCGTGCTCCACAGGAATGTAGATTTACCTGTTTCAATCCCGACCTGTTTGTCTGACAGATTTTCCGCCTTTTCCATTCATGCGGTTCAATCTCAAGAATAAGACATCTGAAATCTGTCCTTTTGACACCAGCTCACCATCGTTTGGCTGTTATCGTTTACTGGCACATCAATTGTCCATCCGCTAACACGCAAATCAATCTTGCAATCAAATTACATATATGTCAGTTAGCATTAAGCCTTTGGCAGACCGGGTCTTGGTAAGACCAGCTGCCGCAGAAGAAAGAACCGCATCCGGACTCATCATTCCGGATTCAGCGAAAGAAAAACCTCAGAAAGGTGAAATTGTAGCCATCGGTGAAGGCAAAACAGCCGAAAACGGAACGGTTGTGAAGCCTCAGGTAAAAGTGGGTGACAATGTGTTGTATGGCAAATATGCCGGAACCGAAATTACAGTAGATGGCAAAGATTATCTCATCATGAGAGAGTCCGACATTTTCGCAATTCTTTAATCATCATTCTTTTAACCTAAAAACCTTAACAAAATGCCAAAGAAAATTTTCTTCGATACCACCGCCCGTGAAAAACTGAAAGTTGGTGTGGATACACTTGCTGATGCGGTAAAAGTGACCCTTGGACCCAAAGGTCGTAATGTAATTCTGGACAAAAAATTCGGTGCTCCGTCTGTAACCAAAGATGGTGTGACCGTAGCAAAAGACATCGAGCTGAAAGACCCAATCGAAAACATGGGTGCTCAACTGGTGAAAGAAGTAGCCTCCAAAACAGCTGATTCAGCTGGTGACGGAACTACAACTGCTACCGTTCTGGCTCAGGCCATCTTCACCACCGGTATCAAATCGGTAACGGCTGGTGCCAACCCAATGGATCTGAAAAGAGGGATTGACAAAGCGGTAACCGCCGTTGTGAAAAACCTGAAAGCGCAGTCCAAAGCCATCAGCAACAATTCTGAAATCGCTCAGGTAGCCACCATATCTGCCAACTCGGATCGTGAAATTGGTGATATGATCGCCAATGCGATGGAGAAAGTAGGTAAGGACGGTGTCATTACCGTTGAAGAAGCCAAAGGCCGCGAAACCGAAGTGAAAACCGTAGAAGGTATGCAGTTCGACCGTGGGTATTTGTCACCATACTTCGTAACCAACACAGACAAAATGGAAGCCGAACTGGATCGTCCGTATGTGTTGATTTACGACAAGAAGATTTCTTCCATGAAAGAACTTCTTCCAATTCTGGAAGCCACTGCACAGACTGGCCGTCCTCTTTTGATTATCTCTGAAGATGTGGATGGTGAAGCCCTGGCGACATTGGTTGTAAACAAAATCCGTGGTGCACTGAAAGTAGCTGCTGTAAAAGCACCTGGTTTCGGAGATCGCCGGAAAGCCATGCTGGAAGACATCGCTGCTTTAACTGGCGGACAGGTGATTTCAGAAGAAAGAGGATTCAAACTGGAAAACGCCACCATCGAATTCCTTGGTGTTGCAGAGAAAATCCTGGTTGACAAAGACAACACCACCATCGTGAATGGTGCTGGTAAAAAAGAGGACATCACCGCCCGGATCAACCAGATCAAGGTTCAGATTGAAAACACAACCTCTGATTACGACAAAGAAAAACTTCAGGAGCGTTTGGCGAAATTGTCAGGTGGTGTTGCCATCCTGTACATCGGAGCTGCTACAGAGGTTGAAATGAAAGAGAAAAAAGACCGTGTAGACGATGCTTTGCACGCAACCCGTGCTGCCGTTGAGGAAGGAATCGTACCAGGGGGTGGCGTTGCTTATCTCCGTGCGGTTGAAGCTCTGGACGAAGTAAAAGGATACAACGAAGACGAAAACATCGGTGTGAACATCGTTCGTACTGCTCTGGAAGCGCCTCTTCGTACGATCGTAGCCAACGCCGGTGGCGAAGGTTCGGTTGTAGTGAACAAAGTTCGTGAAGGAAAAGGTGATTACGGCTTCAATGCCCGTGACAACAAATACGAAAACTTCTTCGCAGCCGGTATCATCGATCCGACGAAAGTATCTCGTCTGGCCCTTGAGAACGCTGCCTCGATTGCCGGTTTGTTGCTCACCACTGAGTGTGTGATTGCCGACGATCCGGAAGCCAAAGACGCCATGCCTCCAATGGGCGGTGGTGGAATGGGCGGAATGATGTAATTCCGAAATTCGCTAATAAAATTAAATGGCTGCTCCGAAATGAGCGGCCATTTTTGTTTTTATATTTGTGAAAAGAACAAAACTATTATGGGACTTGTCTACGCAGAAATCGAAATCATCAATGGCTGGGAACTTGAGAGCTCCAGACGAAATTTAATTGACCCGGAAGAGGTCAAAAGACTTCATGTAAATATTCTGGTTGATACCGGATCGTATATGCTTTGCATCAACCAATCCATTCAGGAGCAACTTCAGCTTCCAGTGGTGGATACAAAAAAGGCTCAGACATCTGACAACCGAATTATTGATTGCCCGGTGGTGGATCAAATCCAGATTCGCTTTAAAAACCGGCATTGGTCAGGAAGAGCGATGGTTCTTCCTGGTGATGCGGAACCATTACTGGGTGCCATTCCGTTGGAAGAGATGTTAGCGGAGCAAATCAAGCTTTAGCATGAGATGTGCTGATTCACCCGCTTCGAAATGAACTGATTGTGAATCCGGACCATCCGTATTTTGCGCAGCTGAAATTGAAATAGCGGTTATTTCGGGTTTTGCATTTCAGAATCAACTTCTTACTTTTGGTCTAAACTAAATTATCTATGTCTATTCTAAAATTTCCTGTAGAGTTTGAAGGCGACCTCGGCGAAGGCCGCTTCGAAACTTTGTTCGACAGTGGTGCCAATCTTTCCTGTATCAATCCGGAAGTGGCCCACCAGATTGCCAGCTTCAACAAATTGCATAGGTCCAAAAGACTTCTTACCGCCAGTGAAAATCATTTCATTGAAGTGAATTCCCGTGTGACGCTCGATTTCTATCTGAATGATGTGCAGTTGTCAGATGAATTTCTTGTGGTGCCCGGACTCAGCGATGAGGTCATCATCGGAGCGGCAACCTTGCAGAAGTGGCGCATCAAGCTGGACTTCGACAAAGACCAGGTGGTGGTGGATCCCAAAGTGGCCAAACTGCAGTTGATTTAAACGCGATACCGTCCGTTTGTGAGTGGCTGTCTGAAATGTCGGCGCTAGTTGAATCATAACAATTTGTATAACAGTTGAAACTATCTGTGTTTTCTATGTGACCTATGTGTCTATGTGGTTAAATGACTTATTTTAAACCACATAGACACATAGAACCACATAGGGTTTTGATTTGAGAATTTTGATTCTTATTTCAAAAAAGAGAGAATATCACCCCTTTTAAGACAGCCCCTTTTGTTTTTCAGGACAGCATCCAATAAGGCAACCGATCCGGGCCGAAAACCCGCTACCTTTGGCCGATGCTCGAAAACATCCTGAAGAACTTTCAGATCCAGGCGCTCAATCCCATGCAGGAAGCCGTCCTTAAAGCGACCGGTTCCAATGCCAACATCATTTTACTTTCTCCCACAGGTTCCGGCAAAACACTGGGATTTCTCATTCCGCTGGTTCGTCTTCTCAAAAAAGAAACCACAGGCGTGCAGGCCCTTATTCTTGTGCCTTCACGGGAACTGGCCCTACAGATCGAACAGGTGTTTCGTCAGATGGGCACAGGATTTAAAGTGAATTGCTTTTACGGGGGACATTCGGCCAAAGTGGAAAAAAACAGTTTGTCCGAACCACCTGCCGTCCTGATCGGAACTCCGGGCCGCATTGCCTGGCACTTTCGGAATCAGACCTTTGATGCCGGTTCGATCCATTCGCTTGTACTCGACGAATTTGATAAATCGCTGGAGTTTGGCTTTCAGGAAGACATGGCCAACATCATCGGCCAGCTCGAACATCTGCAGAAACGATTCCTTACCTCTGCCACCAAAATGGACGAGATTCCGTCCTTTCTGGGGGTGTCGAAACTCGCCGAACTGAATTTTCTCAACGACAGTGCCCCGACCGAAATGCACCTCAAACTGCATTACCTGCGGGCGCCCGACACCGATAAACTGCAAATGCTTCTGGAGCTGGTTTGCTTTCTTAAGAACAAAGCCACCATCGTATTTTGCAACCACCGCGATGCCGTCGAACGGATCAGCATGCTGCTGGCCGAGCAAGGACTGGCTCACGGAATTTTCCATGGTGGGATGGAACAGGAAGACCGCGAACGGGCGCTGATCAAATTCCGGAACGGAAGCTACACTACGCTCATTACCACCGATCTGGCTTCACGGGGACTCGACATTCCGGAAATCGAATCGGTGATTCACTACCAGCTGCCACCCACGCTGGAAGTGTTTACCCACCGCAACGGACGGACGGCCCGAATGAACGCCCACGGAACGGCATGGCTGCTGCTTTCGGCCACCGATTATCTGCCGGAGTTTCTTCCTGAAACACCCGAACTTTTCACCCTTCCGGAATCGTTCGATCTGCCGGAAAGTGCCGTCTGGCGGACGGTCTACATCGGCGGCGGACGAAAAGACAAAGTCAACAAAATGGACATTGTTGGCATGTTCCTTCAGAAAGGAAAACTGGCCAAAGAAGATTTAGGCCGGATTGAAGTGCTCGACCATTCGGCTTATGCCGCCGTTAGTGCCGGTAAAATCGAGGACCTTGTTCAGCGGGTCCGGGCTGAAAAGATTAAGAACAAAGCGGTGAAGATCGCGATCTCACATTAAGTTCAAAGTTGCGGGTTCAAAGTTCAAAGTAGGACATACAATAGCCTGAAGAACAGAGATGTAGTTCCGGAAAACTGATCTTCATTTAAAGAACTGAAAACGCCGGGCCAACCGGTACCATAAGTGAAGGATCGTTGTTGGGGTTGGCTATGGTGTTTCGCTTGCCTGCTTTTGGATCGACGGGATAGGCCTCAAATTCATGGTCATCAAACGGAATCATCAGTTGCGATAAGGTTTCTTTTCCTGCGTTCGGGTCCAGCCAGATTTTCGCCAGATGATCCGGCAAGACCAACGGACTACGGTGGTGTCCGACTTTGGCCAGCAATTCGTTTTGGGCCGTCGTGAGGATGGAAAACGTGTGCTTCTTTTCCCCGTTTGCTTTATCTTCCCAAAGGCTCCAGATTCCGGCGATCAGAAACGGTTCCTCGTCTTTCCGGTGAATCAGAAACGGCTTCTTCAGTTTTTCCTTTTCAGGACCTTCCAGAAAATAATCGACCGGCACCACAGCCCGTTGCGTTTTCATCGCCTGACGAAACGAGGGTTTATCGAAAATCCCCATTGGCCCGGCATATTGGCTGTCGTTGGCCGGGTTGAAGTCGCCTTCCGAACGGGCGTTGAACAGATACATTTGCTTTTCGGCCCAACCCGGTGAAAAACCAAAGGTCGATTTCGTCAATACCTGATCCTGGCCGGCAATCAAAGCCGGGTTGCCGATGTCGGTGTTGTAATTGGCTGGAATCACATCCAGATCGAGGTTGTCGGATGCTTTCAGTCCAAAGCGTTTGGCATATTTTTC
>DAIOVD010000004.1:30065-55198 GCA_036759185.1 Catalimonadaceae bacterium
GTCCTTTATCGGGTTCCGGGCGTTGGGTGATGATCCAGGTTTCTTTGTCTTCATGCGGTTTGAAACCCATCGAGATCACCTTTTCATAGGTCCGTCTTCCTAAAATGACGGAATCGATTGTTTCATAAAAAGCCGTGTAGCCGTAATCTTCTCCTTCTTTTTCCACCACATTGAGAAAAGTGAGATCGTCGTCTTTGGTCGCAATAAATCCATCCAGGCTCATGGCGATATAGAGGATGAATTTTCGGGGATTTGGTTGGTGAGTCATGAATACACAGAATTGTCCTGAGACGACAAAAATAGGATTCTGATGAAAGATCGGGTTGGCCAAATATGAAAAAAGCAGGCTTTTGGGCCTGCCTTTTCGTTGGGTAGATGATTGGCTGTGAAAGAATCAAAGCTTGCTAAACGAGATTACCTTTTTCTCTCTTCGGTATTTTCGGAAATCTTTGATGTGATACACGCCTGGTGCAAGATTGGACGGATAAATCCGGATTTCATTTTCTCGTTCCCTTCGTGGAAAATATTGTCCGACCACTCTTCCCTGAAGATCTATCACACTGATTAAAGACGGTATCGTTTCATTCTGATCCAAAGGAATGGCGAGCATGTCATTTACCTGACTTGGGTACGGTAACTTCTCAGTAGAAACTGTTACCTGATCTGACACACCGGTCACTTCTGTTGTGGTGTAAAAAGCCGTCACATCAGATGTCCAGTTGCCACTTTCGAAACTGGAATCCACCACAATGCTGAACACCAGTGGAAAACCAGAATTATCAGCCGAATACCAGGACCAGGTAGTGATTCTCTTTGGTGTCACTTCAAATGCCGGTGGAAATCCCGGGATTTCAAAAGCCATGGTATCAGTCTGAACGTCATGCGTCACCGTCCGGATTACGTTTGAATAGGTCCTTCCCGGAAGAGACAACACCCCACTGGCATCCACAATAAATTCGGAGGTACCGGTTGATTTCAGAATGGCGTTCAGGCCCAATTGACCCATGTCGATGCTGCTGCTGTAGGAATCTGTAAAATTCTGCCCCAACGCAATGGAAGTTGGCAGTAAATTCTTCGGATTGTTAAAATCCGTATTCATCTGGACACCGTCTTTTGAAAGGACGCTACCTACTTCAGTCAGAGTTCCGTTCAAGGGTTTTAACACCTGGTATACAATGTCGGAATCGGATTCCAGTTTCATGGCGATTGTGGCTCCGCTGTATTCAGGAAACGCTTCAGCCGAAACAATCGAGACTTTGAACTTCTCGCCTGTGGCCTGAAGATTGGAAAAGTCCCATGTTTGATTCGTACCAGCTGGCCCTGCCAGAGCAGGATCGATGTTCACTGTTACGGCAAACTTAGGAGTGCCCGGAAAAAACTGGCTCTGGCTGATTTGTGCTTCGGAAACAAGTACCGATAGAATGAAGGTTAAAAAGAGGCTGATCGTTTTCATAAGGATTGTAGTTTTTTTCGATGTCACAAAAGAGCATCTTGAACAATCCCTATCCTTCTGAATTATCGTTTACTGGTCATTCCAACTGGTTGGTTGTGAGGGTTTGATGACAAGTTGACAAGTGGTTGAAATCCACTATAAAAGCCTTTGTTTGGCTGAAAGAAGATCCAGCGGCTGCATTTCCGGATGGCTGGACGAAAACCGATTCGAATCCGGACCTAAACTTCCTGTTTTCAGATTGTTTCACATCAGGAACTGATTCTCCCTGTAAACATTTGATTCAGCAATTCATACAATTCCGGATGCTTCTGCTTTAAAAGATCCGGTCTTTCGAAGAAATATTCACCGGATACGGCAAGAAATTCCGACAGGTTCGTCGCCCCGTATTCATGAATATCGGACCGTCCCTTTTTGATTTCTTCTATTTTATACCGGATCAGTTTTATCCACGGTAGTGCATAGGAATTGTCCAGCAGAACTTTTGGAACCCCATCTATCACGCCATCAACTTTGTCGATGAGGTGAATGAACTCATGAATGGCGGTATTGTGTTTGTCGGTTTTATTCTGAAATCCTTCCCGGAGTGCATGGCGTGACAGGGCCATCTTGCCTTCCATTTGCCCGGTTCCCACCATGCCCAGAATGTTGCTGTCGTGTGAATCGGTTTCAAAATCCAGATTGATCGCACCGGAATACAGCATGACTTCCGAAAGCGGATAATCTTCCCATTGGCTGAAATGAAAAATCGGGATCACGGCCGAAGAAGCAATCAGAATCCGGTCTTCTTCCGTTACAACCGTATCCACACCTGTTATCTGAACCCTGCCCAGAAAGTGGGCAACTTCCTGACGGAAAAGACGCTTTTGTTCACTGTTGAGTGAAGAATAAAACAGAACCTCCTGTTCCAGAAATGGTTCATCGATTTCTGTAATCAAGACCGTATCCAGTGCAGGACTATCTTCCTTTGCCGTGCGGGTCAGAAGGTAATACAACAAAAAGCCACCGGCGCACAGAAACAGGAAGGACAGCATTGGTTTGGTTTACATTTGGTCTGCAAGAATCCATTTTGTTTCAGAAAGAAAAAAGGAAAGCGCCGAAAGCCCTCCATATTCTTATAAAAAATTCCGTACTTGCCCTTTGTATGGAGAACTTTCCTTCCATTGCCTCGTTGGTAAAAGAAAATGCGCAGCTGGCTGAAATGCTTCACCAGCTGGGTATTCGCTATTACCAGGATGCCGATAAAACACTTGATCAGGTTTGCCGTGACAAGGGAATTGATCCGGCTAAAGTTTTTCAGCATTTTGAGCTGCTTCGCAAAAATCAGGATTTTGATCTGGCTCAGATGGCGCCCTATCCGATTGAAATTCTGGTGACTTTGTTGCGCCACAGTCACCAACTGTTTATCAAGCAGAAACTTCCTTTCCTCTACCAGACCATCGAGGAAATGGACGAGAAGAAATTCTTCCGGCCCGACATTGCCCGGGATCTCAAACTGGTTTTTCCGATCTTCGCAGAAGATTTTATCCGGCATATCTATGAGGAAGAAGATACGCTGTTCGATTACATTGGATTCCTTCTCGATTGCACGAAAGAAATCCGGAATCCGGGCAAGCTGTTTTTTCTCCTGAAAACAAGAGGCATTCAGTCCTTTTCCATTCACCACGAAGCCCATGACAACGAATTGAGTGGAATCCGTTCCCTCACCGAAGAATACCTTTTGCCTGCCGATGCGGACCTGTTCTCTTTCATTTTGTACAGGGAGCTTCAGGATTTCGAAAAGCAAATCAAACAACACGCCGTCATTGAGAACCACCTTCTCTTTCCAAAAGCCATGCGCCTGGAAAATGAAGTCCGGTGGCGACTGGACCAAATCGGATATCAGGGCTGATGGCAGCGATTCTGGCTTTGGATGTAGGAGGCAAACGGACAGGAATGGCCATTTCCGATGATTCCGGAATTTTTGCTTTTCCTCTCCAAACCGTTGAAACCAGGGTTCTGACAGCGGAAATCAGGAAACTGCTTCTCGAAAGACCCTTTGGAGAAATTGTGATGGGAATGCCCGTGAATCTGAAAAACGAATCCACGGACGGAACCCGGATGGCTGAATCAGTGCGGAAATCATTGCGGAAAGATTTTCCACTCCTTCCAATTTCTACCATCGACGAACGTTTCACCTCCCGCATGGCGATGCAGGCAATGGTGATGGGAGGAATGAAAAAATCAGAGCGAAGACAAAAGGAAAATACAGATAAAGTCAGTGCAACCTTAATATTGCAGTCTTATCTGGAACAGAAAACAAGATCTGGCGGACAAACGCCACCAAAGGACTCAACGAATGGCATTTAACTTTCTACGGGCCGAAACCCGACGGGATATTTTTCTACATCTTATCATCGTGATCCTCACCGGTGCGGTGCTGATTGTGGGTTTTTTCAATGTGTATCTGCCATATACCACTAATCACGGCGAAACCATTACCGTACCCAATCTTCAGGGAATGCACAAAGATCAGCTGGAAGTTTTTCTGGGCGACCGGGATCTGGAGTTTCAGATTGACGATAGTGCATATCACACCGGTGCACAGCCTTTTCTGGTGTTTCAGCAATACCCGTTGCCGGGAACCAAGGTGAAGCAGAACCGGAAGATTTATGTGTCCATCAACTCACGAAATCCGCCGCTGGTAAAAATGCCGCAATTCATTCAACGGCAACTGAATAATGCCCAGCGTGAACTGGAAAACAACGGTTTAATTCAAGGTCAGATAATTCTCGTACCCGATCTGGCCTTTAATTCAGTTCTTAAACAACAAATCAATGGAAAAGATATAGCGGCTGGTACGCTCATCCCAAAAGGAACCCGGATCGATTTTGTGGTTGGAGATGGGTTAAGCAACCGCCAGCTTGATGTGCCTGATCTTGCCAATATGCCACTGGATGAAGCCATTACCTTGTTGCAGGGTTCCGGCCTTCAGAAAGGAAGTGTGATTTCCGAAACCAGTACCACGGTGCAGGCCAATCATGTAATTCGTCAGAAACCGGAAGCCGGCACCAAAATCAGAGAAGGAGATGTGGTTGATATCTGGGTTTCCGGATCCGGCGGAGCAGCTCTTGAACCGGAAGAATGATTTTCTACCCACTACCATGAAACGGAATTCACTACTCATATCCTGCCTTTTTCTTTTTTTCTGCGGCTGGTCTGACCTTCAGGCACAGGTATTTACAGAACCATTACGGATCAATCCGGCTCAGCGTGACAATTACATTTTTGGAGAATCTGCCATAGCGAAGCGGGGATTTCTCGAAAAATCAACCGGATCGGATACCATTGGAATTCCTTTTTTTGATGACTTTTCAGGAAAAGATCTTTCCTGGGCACCGTCGCAGAACTATTTTGGATTGCCCATCCGAACTCTTCTATTTACCGATTCGAAAAATGCCCGTGGTTTTGGTGGACGGGGACTTAACATTCGCACCACCACACGAGGCTCTGTATGGGAAAACATCGGCACCGATACCACCGAATATCTTTCCGCCAGTTTTCCGGAACCCAACAAAATCTGGGCATCTGGTAAAAATGGCTGGCTTGCCCGTTCTTCTGACAATGGAGTTACGTGGAATGCGATCAACTCTCCGTCTACAGCAAACCATCCTTTGCCGGCTATCGAATTTTTGACCTTTGAAAAGGGTGTGCTGGTTGGTGATTCCGGAGCGATTTATTCCACTGCCAATGGCGGACAGAACTGGACAAAAGCAACCTGGGCAGACACGAATTTCGTTGCAACATCAGTGGCCTGGGTCAATGCCAACCGGGTAGTAGCCGTAGGAAAAGCTGGTAAAACAGCTGTTTCAGATAATTCCGGATTATCATTTGAGGTTACCCCCAATCTGTTTCTGAAATATCGTAATTTCACCAAAGTACGGTTTGCCGATGGCTTTTTCGGTGTAGCTGTTGGTGATAGTGGCACCATCCTGAAAACCCTGAACGGTGGACTTTCCTGGAACATTGTCAATCCATTCGGGTCCCAAACCCTTCGGGATGTGGATGTGAATCCGGCCAACGACAAACTGGTCTGGGCAGTTGGTGATGCCGGTACCCTTTTGTATTCGCAGAACAAAGGCGAAGGATGGAATTCCATGAAATCCGGTATTTCGGAAGATCTTCTCTGCATTTCTCTGGTGAATGAATTCCGAGGCTGGATCGGCACTTCAAACGGACGGTTGCTTCAGGTCGTCATTGATCCGCTCCGTCCGTACAGCAGATGGTGGGAGCCAAACAGCGGGGTTTTTATCAACAACACGTACACACAAAACCAGATCACTGCTGGGTTTGCCACATTTGACGGACTCAGTAACAAGGGAATTCCTTATAGTCTGATCAAAAACAAAAACGGGCCTTGCGATACCCTGACCAGTGTTCATTTGAATTTATCCGGGTTCACGACTCCACTTTACATTTCGTTCTTTTACCAGCCCGGGACTATTCAAATCCAGCTAATTCCGGATCCGGAAGATTCCCTCGTGCTTCAAATGCAAGGGAAAGCGGGCAAATGGCATTCAGTTTGGAATGCGAAAGGAATTCAGGATTCAGTTTTAAGCAGCCCTTTCAAATATGTTTCAGCCATGATTGCAGATTCGCTCAAATACGATGGGGCTCGTTTCCGGTTTATCAATTTTGGCAACCAGAATGGCAGTTTTGATATCTGGCACCTGGATTATGTACGGTTAAACGGGGAGCAAAGTCCCTTTGATTCTCTTGCTAAGGATTATGCATTGGGCAAGCCTTTCAATCGTCTGATGAAGGACTATTCCGCCCTTCCGATGGAGCAATTCAAATATGTGCTGGAAAACAATCCAGGTTTTTTCAATGATAAGCTTGAAACGGATGCCATCAACCTGAATCCGCTTCAAGCCAACATCAAAGGATCATTTTACCTCAACCGGATTCTTCCCGATGAAACAGAAAACCTTCTGAAACTTTCCAACGACAACATTTACAATATGTTTCCGTTCAATGAAGGCATTTACAGAAGGCCTGTCGGAGTCAACATTACAGATGTAAAATCCTCCTTTGTCACCGATAAATACACCACATTTCAGTATGGAATTGGGCTTGATAATGATACACTTGCCAATGAATATTTATCGAACGATACCTTGTATGGCAACTTCAATGCTTCCACAGTGATGGCGTATGATGATGGCACAGCAGAACTTGTGAGAGGCGTTGGTGATAATGGTTCGATTGGTGCTGTGAAATATTTCCTGCCCGTCAGCGATACTCTTACTGATATTCAGTTGTTTTTTGCCCGAACACCTGAGAACCTGTCCCAAACCATCAGCTTTGCATTGCTGGTGTATGAGAGAATCGATACAGCCACTAATTTTCCTGGCCCAAATGATCTTCCTCTTGTACGAAAACAATTTATTCTTCCGCCAACGGATTCAGTGAATAAAATGCTCACCTTCAGTTTACGGGATGAAAGCAGCCTTACCAACCGGATATTACCCGGAAACAAAGATTTTTTCATTGGTTGGCAACAGGGCCTGATTGACAACGGCAATGAAGTCCGGCTGGGTTGCGACATCAATTCTTCCAATCCTGGCACTTTCTATTTTAAATCCGGTCAAAGCTGGAGACAATGGGGGTTTGACAATTATCCATTGATGATCCGTCCTGTTTTCGGACCGGAATATGTGACCTCAGTTAAGTCAGCGATCACCAAACCTCAATCACCTTTTTTCCCAAATCCGGCAAGGACAGAAATTCGGAATCGCCTTGATTTTACTGACTTTCAGATTTTCAACATGATGGGACAGCAGATGGATTCCCGAACTTCCGGGCATGCCGGGGAAGCCATTCCGGTTCATTTTCCGGCAGGTATTTATATTTTGAAATGGGAGGAAACAGGTGGGAATCTGGTGAGTCAGAGGTTGGTTATTGAATAGAAATAGAACGCATGAAAATTTTGGTAACAGGAGGAACCGGGTTCATTGGTTCCCATACAGTGGTGGAGTTGTCGAAAGCCGGGTTCACACCGGTGATTATGGACAATCTGGATAATTCCAGTATCCGTGTTCTGGATGGAATTGAAAAAATTCTGGGGTTTCGTCCGAAATTCTATCAGGAAGACTGCAACCATCCCGATGCATTCCGCCGGATTTTTGAGGCTGAGAATGACATCAGTGGCATCATACATTTTGCAGCCCACAAAGCAGTGGGAGAATCGGTTTCCTTTCCATTAAAGTATTACCGGAACAACATTGGTTCCTTGATTTCTTTGCTTGAAACAGCTTCCGAATATAAGATTCAAAACATCGTATTTTCATCCAGTTGTACCGTGTATGGGGAGCCGTCCTCTTTACCGGTTGATGAAACGTTTCCGATTGTTCCTGCTGAATCTCCTTACGGAAACAGTAAGCAGATATGCGAAGAAATCCTTCGCGACACCCATGCTTCCGGGATGAATTTCAAGGCCTTAAGTCTTCGCTATTTTAATCCGATTGGTTCACATCCTTCGGCATTCATCGGCGAACTTCCTCTTGGTGTTCCTGGCAATCTGGTGCCTTTTGTAATGCAGGTGGCGGCTGGCTGGAGAGAGAAGCTTTCTGTTTTTGGAAATGATTACAATACGTTCGATGGAACCTGCATACGGGATTACATTCATGTGGTGGATATTGCCCAGGCACATGTGAATGCAGTACAATACCTGCTGGCAAACAAAGAAGATCGCTTGTACGACTGGATCAACCTTGGAACCGGAAAAGGCAGCACTGTTCTGGAAGTGGTCAAAACATTTGAACAGGTGTCGGGCCTTCCTCTCAATTACCAGATGGTTGGACGAAGAGTAGGAGACATCGAAAAAATCTACGCATCCACGGAAAAGGCTGAAAAAGTCCTGGGCTGGAAAACGAGGCTAACGCTGGCCGACGGGCTTGCCGATGGCTGGCGGTGGCAGCAAACATTGGGATCAAAACCAGGCCAGGCAGGATAAATCCATGCACGGACGGATTCTGGAAATTCTCAAAATAGCCGGTGCGGCTGTTCGCTCAAAAGTGTTTGAAGAATTGCGGAGGTCCGGTACCGACGTACTATCAGCAGTTTACAAGGAAGGCGAAGACGACACCATTTACCAGATCGACCGGAATGTTGAAGAAATTCTGGTTCCCATTCTCGAACCATTCGCTCATGAAATGGGTGGATTTCTGTTACTGGCCGAAGGTATTGGTGATCCGGTTACAGGTTTAAGACTCGGTGGAGAGGAAGGAAAAGTACCATCCTGGGCCATTCTGATCGATCCCATTGACGGAACCCGGGGAATTATGTACAACAAACGGCCGGCGTTTTTTCTGGCTGGTGCGGCTCTATATCAGACGGAACTTCGCCTGAAAGACATCGAAGTGGCCTGCATGACCGAACTCCCGACAAGCAAAATGGCGTTTAGTGATACCTTATTTGCCGTCCGTGGGAGAGGGGCTCAGGCTGAAAGAACCAATATTCTGACAGGAGAAGTACAAAGTATTCCGATCAAGCCTTCCCAGTCCAGAACGCTGGAGGGAGGATTTGGTCAGATTGTTCGTTTTTTTCCACCGGGAAGAGCGCTTCTCGCCCGGATCGAAGATGAAATGATCGGGATTTTATACCCCGATGCCGCTGAAGGAAAGACACTGGTTTTTGAGGACCAGTACATTTGTTCCGGAGGCCAGATGTACGAAATGCTGATGGGTCATGACCGCTACATAGCCGATATCCGGAATGTGTTGTTCCGTAAAATGGCAAAAGAAGGATTGAAGAAAGGACATGTGTGTCACCCGTACGATATCTGCACCTTCCTCATTGGAAAAGAGGCAGGCATCGAATTCACTGATTCCTTTGGAAATGAACTGGATGCACCATTTGATCTTTTAGCAGAAGTCGGTTGGATTGGTTATGCCAACAAGGAAATCCGTTCAAAAGTTGAGCCGGTTCTCCTTTCAAAAATGAAGGAATACGGTCTCATTTAAGAGTATGATTGGCTGAAAATTCTACCAGCCTGAAGCCAGAACATCGGCAAGGTGCATGGTCTGAATACCAATTCCCTGTTTGTCAATCACAGATTTGTACTGCAGAAGACAACTGGAATCGGTTGAAATGAGGAAATCCGGGTTCACTGCTTTGGCATGGGCCAGTTTCAGTTCCGCCATCCCGACGGAAATGGATTCGAATTTCACCGCAAACGTTCCACCGAATCCACAACACTGATCAGTTTCCTCCATTTCCACGAGTTGAAGTCCTTCTACATTCCGCAATAACCGACGTGGTTCCTCTTTGATGTTGCATTCCCGTAAGGCAGCGCAGGAATCGTGATAGGTAGCAACGCCATTGAGTTTCGCACCCGGAATTTTATCAACGCCCAGCACATTCACCAGAAAATCGGATAGCTCATAGGTTTTGGCTTTCACCTCCTGGTATTGATTGGATTGAAGGCTCTTTTTGAAGAAATCTTCATACCCGTTGCACACCATTCCCACACAGGAAGCAGACGGACTCACGATGTATTTCCGGGGAGACGTAAAATCATTCAGGAATTTTTCGGCGACTTCAGCTGCCTCTTTAAAGTATCCGGCATTGTAGGCTGGTTGTCCGCAGCAGGTCTGATTGGGATTGTAGTGCACTTTACACCCTACTTTTTCCAGGATTTTCACCATGTTGAAGCCTACCTGAGGATAGAGCTGGTCAATAAAGCAGGGTATAAAGATGTCGACTTCCATGCGGTTTGTTTCGGCCTGCAAATCTATATTTCCGGAGACGGAAAGCCTGTACTATTCTGATTTTTTATCTTTCTTTTCTTTATTCTGAATCAGCTCAAGCAATTGCATACCCAGAATACCAGAAATTGGGCCTTCGGATCCGTTTGTTTGTCCGATGGTGATATCCGGAATGATTTTCACCTTTCCTTTCCCGATTTCTTCCATGATTTTATAGCGGGTAAAATTCTCGCCACCCATCGCCGAAACCTGTAATTCATACGCTTCTGCGGTACTTTTACCAATGGCCAGGATCTTTTCTGCTTCGGCATTTCCCGTTTTTGATATACGTTCAGCGTCAGCAGATGCATTCAGTTTGGTAGCTTCTGCCTGGGCACTTGCTTTTGCTCTTGTGGCTTCCGCTTCAGCGGAGGCCCGCATTTTGGTTGCTTCTGCTTCGGCACCCACCTGAAGTTTCAGACTTGTCGCCTCCCCTTCGCTCTTTTTCACGGCAGCTTCGGCCGTCCGCTGACTGATCAATACACTTTGCTGAGCCGACACAATGTCTTTCTGCATTTCAGCCAGTGCGGTTTCCCGCTCCATTCCCTGGCGTTTTTCCTGCGCCATTCGTTGGGTTTCGTAGGTCTTTTCCTCTTCCTGAGCAATTTTCCGGTCTGTCAGGGTTTTCATCAGCGCATCAGGAGGAACAATATCACCGATGAGGGTGTCCACTGCATTGACATTGTATTCTTCCAGCACCACCCGGATGTGGGTTTTTGCGGATTCCTGCCTTTCCTTCCGGGTTGACAAGAAACTGATCACATCGCTGTCCTGAGCCGAGTTCCGGAAATAGTTCCCGATGGTCGGTTCCAGAACCTGACTCACCAGGTTGTTCATCGAACCAAAACGTGCAATTACTTTGGGGGCTTCATTCGCCGGAATGTGAATGATCTGGGCCACATCCAGATTGAATGGGAACCCGTCCTTACTACGGACGGTAATGGTGCTCAGGTTTTTATCCAGTTCGTGCGATTCGCTCCGGGCATTGGCCCAGTTTAAAACCAGATTCGTTGTTGGAACCAGTTCCACCCGCATGGTGTATTTATTCACCGGGTATTTTCCCGGACCCATTGGTTCCATCCAGACTCCACGGAAACCTTTGGTGACAATGTTTCCATGTTTGAAGGTATCACCGGTGAGATCTTTCCCGTCTTCCCCTATATAACTGATGACGACGCCCACATGGCCGATCGGAACATCCGTCATATACGTTTCCTCAATCTGAACCGCCCATGGATTTATGTAGTAGCTACCTGCAAGAATGACTTGAGGCTGAAGACCTCTGTTTCCGCCATTGCCCAGAAAGGCATCAAAATTCTGGAAGTTGTTGTGTCCTTCAATCTGCTTACCGGCGATCTGTCCGGCAGGAATCGGTTCACCATCCAAAGCGGTCACAATCCCGACTTTATTTTCACCGATGTGGGTCATTTCAACCACGTGAACCGTAAACGCATAAGCGTTCATCCGGTAGGTACCCGGTGTGAGAATGGCGGTCTGCCGTCCTTTCTGACCACCGTTTGCCAGAAATTTCTCTGTGTCCTGGAAATTATCGCATTCAATTTTGCGAGCGAGGATGTTACCGGTCGGGAGTTCATTCCCGTCATTGGAAAGGACCAGGCCAATTTTACCTTCCGGAATTACGGTGAAGGAGATCATTTCGACCCCATACTGCCATGGCCACATCCACCAGTACAATCCGGGAGCAAGGGTCCGGGCCTGAAATCCCGCTTCACCGCGGGTTGCGATGATCCGTCCGTCCGGAAGCTCCTTGAATTCACCAATGAGAACGAATTTTTTGGTGACCAGGCCAATTTTGTCTTCCGGCACGATCACCATGCCGAAGAAAACCCGTAAAACAAATTTGTACAATACGATGCAAAGGAGGCAGAGAATAAGCCACCACCAGGTTGCCAGAAAAGTTAGGAACATGTGGAAAAAGGATGAATGAAGTTTTGGGAAAATCCAAAAGTGGGCAAGAAAACGGAGATCCGGAAATCTGGTTTCGTGAAGGCAAAAAAAAACAGTCTTGCCGAATGTCAACAAGACTGTTTAAACTACCTATTAATACACCAAATTAACCAAAAAGCTAAAAGCTGTAAGAGAAGGACTCGAACCTCCACGAGGCGGTTAGGAAAGAGGCGAACCTCCACTTTGTTCCGAACTCCCCACCCCCGGGACAGGGGGGCATGGCTGCCATTTCATCACCTTACAGTATAAGCTAAAAAAACGTCGCTCCGTTTTTGTTGAGACAAAAGTAGGACAGAACATCATTTCTTGAAAATTTTTCATCAATTTTCTTAAAAATTTCGATTTCGTTCAATAAATTTGGGCTTCCTTTGAAAAATTTCAAAAATTGGTCCTGAAATATGTCTCTAAATTTAGAAATTGATAATGTCGACCTGAAGATTTTATCCATTCTCACGGAAGATGCCAACATGCCGTACACTGAAATTGCCAAAAAGTGCTACGTTTCAGGAGGTACTGTCCATGTGCGGATGAAAAAGCTCCAGGAAATGGGGATCGTAACAGGTGCTCAGCTGAAGATCGATTATGCCAAACTTGGGTACGACATCATCGCCTTTCTTGGGATTTATCTGGAGAAGAGTTCCATGTATTCAGAGGTGGCGGAAGAACTGAAGGCCATTCCGGAAATCGTGAGCATCCACTACACCACCGGCATTTATTCCATTTTTGCCCAGATTATTTGCAAGGACACCAAGCACCTTCGTTCGGTTTTGCACGACAAAATTCAGAATGTCAAAGGCATCCAACGGACGGAGACTTTTATTTCACTGGAAGAAAGCGTGGTGCGGCCTGTGAAGCTGGAGGCAATCAAACCATCTTAACCCGCATGACGGGCATCGCCAACCTTGAATAATTGGTCGGCTGCGTTTCGGAGCATTGCCACGAGTTCATCCATTCCGATATTGGTCCCATCCACTTTTTTCCAGGTTGAAGGATCCCGCTGTTCCAAACCAAAAAGATACGTACGGTCGTAATATTCCAGCACTTGAGATGCCGCTTCGGTGATATCCTGACCGGCCAGTGCTTCCAGGGCAAGTTTCACCCTGAGTCCACCCAGCCGTTTGGCAATTTTCTTTATAAATGTTTCAAGTGTTGCCTGATCTGCCTGACCATATAAATCGGTGATTCTTTGCAGTCTGGAGGCACGGCTTTGTTCCAGAAACAACAACCTTGAAGCACGCAGAAGATCATATACCTCATTCGGGATGCGAAGCCTGCCGATTGCTTTGCTTTCATCTTCGACCCAGATCATTTTCTCTTTATCGGCCAGAAAAAGTGCTGAATAGATGTCGTTTTCAAATTGTTCCTGTGTGGGCTGCGGTGGTTCATCTATGCCGCCAAAGGCAGAACCTTTGTGGCAAGCCAGCTTTTCCAGATCCAGAACCTGTTCGCCAGCAGCTTCCAGTGCAAGAAGAACCGGGGTTTTCCCGCTTCCGGTAAGCCCGCCTAAGACCAACAGTTTTTCCGGTTTGATTTCATCATGGAGAACTGCATTACGAAACGCTTTGTATCCACCGGACAGAATCTTCACCTGGAAGCCGGCGGTTTCCAGCAACCAGGCCATACTCCGGCTCCTCATTCCACCTCGCCAGCAATGCACTGCCACTTTTCGTTCCGGACTCAGTTTGCCTGCCACCCGCACAAACTCCGACATTTTTGGGCCTACAAAGTCGAGTCCTTTTAAAAGAGCTTCTTCCGGACCCGTCTGTTTGTAAAGAGTTCCGACTTCTTTCCGTTCTTCATTGGAAAACAGTGGAAACGACAAAGCCCCGGGTATGTGTCCTTGCTCATACTCTCCGGGGCTTCGTACATCCAGAACCGGTATCCCAACCGTATTCTTTAAAAAGGAATCGACGGTCAGGTGTTCGGCCATAGGAATTAATAAATGTCTTTAATCTTGAACGATTTGTCGCGAAAGGTAAAACTATCTCCGGTTTTTTTCCCTTCCATTGACTTGTAAACAGGGGCGAGGGCAGAAATGGCAAACACTGTTTTCGAATCCACTTTCACCTGACCCAGGCTTACCGAAATGAAATAGATCCCGGAATCCGTTTCAACCACCGACCCAAATTCGGCCCTGAAATATTCTTTTGACATCACAATCTGGTTGAGAAGATTGAGGTCATCCATCGATAATTCATACTGGCGGGCAAACATATCCCGCTTGTTGTGCATCTCTTCGCGATAGCTGTTGTACAGTTTCTCTTCAGTGCTGTCGTCGCCTTCGTTGGCACTTTCCTGTGCATCGGCCATGGCCTTCCGGGCATTCTCAACAACTTGTCTCTGAATCCGTAAGCATTCTGTCAGGATCCTTTGTTTGGCGGCTACTTTGGCATCATCCATAATTGGTAACGAAATATGTTTGCGTTCTTTCCCCCTGAACCAATTGGTTTTTAATGGGGGTATTCTGTCCTCGAAAAGGGCTGCAAAAATAAGAGCCGGATAAAGGTTTGCAAGAAATAAAACGGAAGAAAAACGGGAAGTTTCAAACCCTTGAATTGCTTAGAGACAGCCATTATTCCGGTCGATTTTCTAACTCAATAATTTCCATTCCAATTGGGGATCTTGCCTACTTTTGCGGCGAATTGTTCGATTATGATTTATCCGATAGTAGCCCTTGGAATTCCGGTACTGAAAGAAAGAGCGGCAGATATTGCACCTGGTAGCATCGACCTCAAAACGCTGATTTCCGATATGTTTGAAACCATGTACAATGCAAGTGGTGTTGGTCTGGCTGCACCACAGATCGGAAAAGGTATCCGTCTGTTTGTAATTGATGCCGAACCGATGGATGAAGAGCTGCTGAAAGGTGCGAAAATGGTATTCGTCAATCCGCAGATGCTGGAAGAGGAAGGAGACAAATGGCCATACGAAGAAGGTTGTCTGAGCCTGCCCGGAATCCGGGAAGAAGTGAAGCGGCCCGAACGCATTACGCTCCGCTATGAGGATGAGAATGGTCAGCAACACACACAGACGTTCGATGGAATGCTGGCCCGTGTGATTCAGCATGAATACGATCACCTGGAAGGAAAGCTCTTCATTGATTACCTTTCTCCATTCCGTAAAAAGCTGATTCAAAACCGGATATCCGATATTCTCAAAGGAAAAGCCAAGGCAGAATATCCCATCCGCTTCGCTCCGCAGGGTCGGCGGTAAGCTTGATTTTCATTTGATTTGACAGAACCTCCGGTGAAATTATTGCCGTGATGTTTCATTTATCAAAAATTGAAACCAGATTTGGCAGACACAATCTGTTAACACCATGTTTAAAGCCTTGTCTCCCAATATTCTGGTTGCCGATGTAGAGGTATCCATCGCTTTTTACGAGCACCTGGGTTTTCAGAAACTGGCGCAAGTGCCCGAACAGGGTAAAGCACAGTGGGCCATGCTTAAAGATGATCAGGTAACCCTGATGATCCAGGACAAATCCTCCGCTGAATCAGACCTGCCTTTCCGTTACACCAATGGTCAGAATGCCGGAGCTCTTCTTTATTTTGATGTGGAAAATGTAGAAGAACTCCGTGCCCGTATCGACGGCAAGGCCCTCATTGTGAAAGAAATTCACTCTACATTTTATGGAACCAACGAATTCATGATCGCTGATCCCGATCACTTCCTTCTCATTTTCGCCGAAGACAAAAAAGAATCCTAATGCTGAAATACACCATCGCTCTGGCTGCCTCACTGAGTCTGACAGCCGGTTTTGCACAGACCAAAAAATTCAGTCCCGAAGACATCTGGAAACTCGCTATGGTTTCCGATCCACAGCCATCGCCGGATGGAAAAAACATACTGTTTGGTGTCAAACGGACGGACCTTGCCGAAAACAGAGGCAACAACGATTTATACATCATCACGTCCGAAGGAGAAGGCGTGATTCAGTTCACCAATTCTCCGGCGTCTGAGTTCAATGCACGATGGAGACCCGATGGAAAGAAAATCGGTTTCCTGATGGCGGATGGCGGCGCTCCCCAGTTTTACGAAGTAAATCCGGACGGTACTGGTCTGGAGAAAGTATCCAATGAGCCCGGAGGCATTGAAGGATTTGAGTATTCTCCGAGCGGAGACAACATCCTCTTTTACAAATCGGTACAGGTTCAGAAGCCGGATCCCAAATTATACAAGGATCTTCCCAAAGCAACTGGAAAAGTGTACGATGGCCTGCTTTATCGCCACTGGACCGAGTGGGCTGATGGATCTTTCAACCACGTATTTTACCAGGGTTACCAGAACGGTGAACTCATCGGAAAAGCTGTTGATTTGAATGCGGGTGAAGCCTATGATGCACCTCTCAAACCGATGGGCGGTATCGAACAAATCAGCTGGAGACCCGACGGCAAAGCCATTGCCTATACCTGCAAAAAGAAATCCGGAACGGCAGATGCCACCAGCACCAACTCCGATATTTATCTCTACGACATCACAACCAAACAAACATCGAATCTTTCAGAAGGATTGATGGGCTACGATGTGGAACCACGCTTTTCTCCGGACGGTAAAAAGTTGGCCTGGCAATCGATGGCACGTGACGGTTACGAGGCCGACAAAAACCGCCTGATGATCAAAGATCTGAAAACAGGTCAGGTTTCAGAAGCAACACAGGGAAATGACATCACAATTGAGTCCTTTGTCTGGAGCTCCAACAGCCAGCTGATTTATTTCCAGGTGCAGACTCAGGGAACAGTTCAGATTTTCGAATGGGATTCCAGAAAACCGGCTGGAAAATCCGTGGAAGCCATCACCAAAGGTCAGCACAATTACACATCCATCGCTCTGTACCGATCCGGAAAACAGGACTACATCATCGGTACAAAACAAAGCATGAATGCTCCCAACGAAATCTGGAAACTGGATCCGATTGAAGAAAAGGAGACCCAGATTACCCGGATGAATGCGGAGATTCTGGCGGATTTCAAACTTTGCAAAGTGGAGAAGAGAATAGTGAAAGCCACCGACGGCAAGGACATTCTCACCTGGGTTGTGTACCCGCCTGATTTTGATGCCGGCAAAAAGTACCCCACTGTTTTGTTTTGTCAGGGAGGACCTCAGTCGATGGTCGGACAAAGCTTTTCAACACGCTGGAATTTTCAGATGATGGCAAGTCAGGGTTACATTATGGTTTTGCCTAACCGCCGTGGATTGCCGGGTTTTGGTCAGGAATGGAATGAACAGATTTCCGGAAAATGGGGTGAGCAGGCCATGGCTGATCTCATTTCGGTGACCGATGATATCAGCAAGGAAATGTATGTGGACAAAGATAAAATGGCGGCCGTTGGAGCCAGTTTTGGTGGATATTCTGTTTACTGGCTGGCCGGTCATCATAAAAAACGGTTCAAGGCATTCATTGCACATTGCGGGGTGTTTAATCTGGAAAGTATGTATGGCTCCACCGAAGAAGTCTGGTTTGGAAACTGGGATATGAAAGGTCCGTACTGGCAGGAGCCGAAACCGGAGAGCTACGCCAAGTATTCGCCTCATCTTTTTGTAAAAAACTGGGACACCCCAATGCTGGTGATCCACAACGACAAAGATTTCCGTGTGCCTCTGTCCGAAGGATTGCAAGCCTTCAGTGCGGCACAGTTACAGAACATTCCAAGCCGCTTCCTTTATTTTCCGGATGAAGGCCACTGGGTTCTGAAACCACAAAACAACGTCCTCTGGGGTCGTGTGTTTTTCGATTGGCTTGGCCGCTACCTGAAGTAGTATCCCGTACAATCATGCCGGATTTCCTTCGAATTGACGCCCATATCCAGAGCTGGAATCCGGAGAAACCGGGTTACGAATGGTTGGCATCTCTTCCGGAAAAACTAAATCGGGAACGAAGTCTTGCCGAGGTGGAACCTCAGCTGGAAGACAACCAGGTCAATTTCGGAGTACTGATTCAGGCGGCAAATGATCCGGCAGAAAACGATGTACTTTTGGAGGCTTGTGCTACCACACCATGGCTGAAAGGAGTTGTTGGCTGGATTCCACTTTTGGATCCGGTCCGTACGGAGGAGTTTCTCCTGACAAAACCACCGCTGCTGAAAGGATTGCGGCATATGATTCACCATGAGGCCAATCCGGAATGGCTGATGCAGCCCTCTGTGATTCAAAGTTTTTCATTGCTGCAACGCAACCAAATGCCATTCGATGTATCGGCGAATCTTCCTGAACATCTGGATTGCATTCTCAAATTATCTGAAAAATACCCGGATCAGAAATGGTGTCTCAACCACTTGGGCACGCCACCAGTGAAAAGCCGGGAACGGTGGGGAAAATGGGGCGAACAAATGAAAGCGCTCTCAACCAACCCGAATGTGTTAGTCAAAATAGCTGGATTGGGATTACTTACCAGGGATCTTTCGGATTGGGTTTCGGATGAAATCCAGCCATACATCGAACAATCGCTTGAATGGTTCGGAACTGAAAGAACAATGGTTGGAAGTGCATGGCCATTTGTCGAGCTCTGCGGCGGATACACCCGGAACTGGCAAATCACAGAGTCCATTCTCCAGAAGGTCTTATCCTCTTCGGAACTGGAATCCATTCTGGGCCACAATGCCCTTCGCTTTTACGGGCTCTACCTTCCGGAATATGAACAGCTGAATCTACAGACGGTATCCATGCTGCATCCTTCATGAGCCAAACCAAATTCATTTCCACATGAGTATCTGGAACCGATATCAGGAATACCGCCGCCTTCTTCTGATGGGTGAGAAGCGAAGGAAACGAATTTATTCCTTTCTGGAAGGACCCGGTCAGCGGCAGAATGAACTCTGGTTTGCTATTCTCGTTTTCTGGGAGTTCATCACCGGAATCCGGAAACTGCATTTCGTCGGGCCATGCGTCACCGTTTTTGGTTCGGCCCGGTTTGGTGAGGACCATCCCTACTACATCGCTGCCCGCCAATTGTCAGCTGGAATTTCTAACCTGGGGTTTACCATTATCACAGGCGGCGGACCCGGCATCATGGAAGCTGCCAACCGTGGAGCGTTTGAATCGGGTGGTCTGTCGGTGGGTTGCAACATCATTCTTCCCAAAGAACAGAAGGAGAATCCCTATCTCGACCGATATGTGAACTTCCGGTACTTCTTTACAAGAAAAGTGCTGCTGGTGAAGTACAGTTTTGCTTTTGTGATTTTTCCTGGGGGATTCGGCACACTGGACGAGCTTTTTGAAACCCTTACACTCATACAAACAAAAAAAATCGAAGGCTTTCCTGTGGTATTGTTTGGGAAGGATTACTGGAAACCAATGCTGGACATGATGCAGAAAATGGCCGATCAGCAAACCATCCTTTCTGAAGACCTGAATCTTTTTCTGGTGACCGATTCGCAGGAAGAAGCGTTGGAATACATTCAAAAGGGAACCTTCACCAAATTCGAAATCAACAGGCGAAAAGCCATTTCACCCATCTCAGTATTCTTTGAAAGAAGGTTGAAGAAAAGCGTAAAAACCACCAGTTAACACACAAAACAATGGATGTACGGGCAAAATTTCTGGGTGCCAACCGAACCGTAACCGGCTCGAAACACCTTCTGGAAATCGACGATTTCAAACTGCTGATTGATTGCGGCATGTTTCAGGGAATGAAAATGTTGCGATTGCGGAACTGGGAGCCTTTTCCGGTGGATCCGTCGAGCATTGATGCGCTGATTCTGACGCACGCTCACATTGACCACACTGGTTACCTGCCGCGGCTTGTGCGGGATGGTTTTTCGGGACCCATTTTCTGTACCCGGGCAACGGCCGAACTGGCTGAACTTCTCCTCCGGGATTCTGCCAAACTGCAGATGGAAGAGGCCGAATATACAAGAAGGAAAGGTTACTCGGTTCACACCAATCCGGAACCATTGTACAATGAAAAGGATGTAGAGCGGGTTCTTCCTTTGCTGCGAACCTTCGATTACGGCGAACTTGTAGATGTGAGGCCCGGCGTCAAGTTTGAATTCCTTCGTGCCGGCCATATCCTGGGTGCGTCAATGATAAAAGTGCATCTGAAAGGAAAAGATCATGAAAAGTCCATTCTGTTTTCGGGTGACATTGGTCGGTTTGAGGATCCGCTCCATCCTTGCCCGGCTTTGGTAAAAGAAGCCGATATTCTGTTTGTTGAATCGACTTATGGCAACAAACCTCCGGTGCACAACAATTTGCTGGAAGAACTGGCAACCAAATTAAGGGAAGCCCTCAAACGAGGTGGCTGTGTGGTGATTCCGGCATTTGCAGTGGGGCGCACTCAGATGATTCTGTACTATCTCCGGCAACTTTTCATTACCGGCCGCATGGAGCCTTGTCCTGTGTACGTCGACAGCCCGATGGCCATTGCCGCCACCCGATTGTACAAGCATTATCTGGATGAAAATTTTCCTGGTAATACGCTGGATGACAACCTGTTTGATTTTCCGCAATTGCACTATGTGAGTGACCAGGCCCAATCGGTCGGGTTGAATGAAATCAAGTCCAACGCCATCATCATTTCGGCCAGTGGCATGGCTACCGGTGGACGAATTCTGCATCATCTGGCGAATCGGTTGCCAAGAAAGGAAGATACTGTCCTTTTTATCGGGTTTCAGGTGGAAGGATCCCGTGGCCGTGATTTGCTGGACGGCAAAATGGAAATCCGGATTTTCGGGGAATTTTTTCCGGTGTATTGTGATGTTCAGAAAGTGGAAGGATTTTCAGCTCACGCCGATCGGGAAGAACTGCATCAATGGTTGAAAGGATTTGAATCGAGTCCCAAAATGACGTTTGTGGTTCATGGTGAAATTGATGCAGCTGTGGCCATGCAGGATTTCATCAAAAAGAATCTGGGATGGAATGCCATGATTCCGGAATACCTGGAGAGTTATAAGTTGTTTTCAGGAATCTGAGACCTGCCTGATTTTTCAGGATGGTACGTCCGGATTACGAGGGAAAAACCACTAGTTTGAAGGTCCGGATTTCATTTTCCATCCGGATCCGAAGAAGGTATATTCCCGGAAGAAACGCTTGCTTCGATATCGGAACGGTTAATTCAGAACCGGTAGTAGAAAAGGATTTCAGCAATTTTCCGTTCTGGTCTGAAATGGTGACAGACGCAGGTTTTTCACCGTACTGAACCAATTCCCATTCCTTTGAAACGCCATCATTTCCCCGGATTTCCCAACCACGGATTGTGTTTTGAACAACCGGATTTCTGACAATAACCTGGCCCGGATGAATGCCTTTGCTATTGAAAATCTGCACAAGTAGAGGGGTGTGAATTCCGCCTGATAACACAGAGTCTGTTTCCAGAAATGCCTGGGCTGCCAATGGCATCGACAGGTCCGGAATCAGGAATGGCAACGTTCCCAGAACCAGTTTGTGCACAAGTTTGCGACTCATGGCCAGTTCCATTGTCATCAATGCCGATGAAAAAATCTCCCCGTCCTTATGCATCTGCCCGACCATGTTATCAGGATAAATTTTGGGACTGGTCAGCGTGCGGCCGGCCCAGAACTCATTGTGGCCGTCCCACTTAAAGAGATTCTGCCATTCATAATCTGAGCAACTTCGCGTGTAGGATCCGGCCAGATAATCGCAGATTGCTTCTTCAATGGCTCTTCTTTCATCTCCAGAATTTCCAAAACCCAGAGAGGCATGTGACAAGACGTGACCGTATTCATGCACAATAACGGCTGCATCTTCCCCGTCATCTACATTTCCATCACCATACGCCAGGCGATTCTGCAAAGGGGAAAAAGCAGACTGATCGGCCCCATCCATTCCGTGGGCATCAATTGGAAGAGGATAATTCGCCAGAGAAGCAAATCCAACTGTATCGAGATAGCGACGAAAACAGGTCAAATGATAAAAAATATTCACCTCCTCAAATTCCGGCTGACTGCGATTCAGAAGGAAAGAATCGGGTGAAACCGAAACAGCTCTCTTCCTGACGGGTGTCGAAAACTCGCTGAATCTGAAATACGGCGACTCAAGACGGAAGGTGTCGTCATCATACCTTGCCCGAATCAGGACGGTATCCAATGCCGAATTCAAAACCGAAGAAGCTGAATCGTGCCTGTCCCTAAGAAGGCCACCATAAGGCAGACGGAGCCTGGAAACCGGGTCCGGACGAAACACACAACCCCGGATGAGGGAATCCGGGCCTTCATCAAAACGAAGCATCCAGTCTTCCTGAAACCGGAGATTTCCTGATTCATCCCAGAATTCGAGCCATGCTTCCGTGTTGTCTGGTGAATTGAAAACCGCTTTTTTCAAGCAAAGCACCCATTGACCTTCGTCAAAAACCAGGCAACTCTCAGAAACTGAAATGTCATTTTTTTCTTCTGTTACTGGAATATTTGTCACATCCAGTTGAGGAAAGGTGCACTTCCAGCTCCGTCCGTCCATACTGGATTGAACAACCAGGTAGGCATTATGCAGAGGAATGTTTCGGAACCGGATCTGAAACAATTGCCTGTGGGTAGAACTTATTGGTTTTGATCCGGTCGGAATGGCATTGAGTTGTTTGGGTGAATCCTGGTAAATCTGCTGCAAAATCAAGGATGGATCCGGAAGAATCTTACTGGATCCTGGGGGCTTTGCGAGTGTCTTTGTCAGAATTGTGTACGGAGGCAGACTGGCATTCCGGGCCATAACGCTCTGACCTCCTTGATACAGGATGTAAAAAGCGATCAGAACATACAGCCAACCTTTCATTGAAAGACTTTCATTTGTAAACAGAACAACAGCAATTTTCGTTTGCTATATTTGCCGCCCGGATTCCATCATCCGGTATCAAACAACAAGCATTCCGGCAAACGTCTGCGAAGGTACAGGTCTTTTCAGAAGGTTGCTTAAAAAGGAAATCCAAAATAAAAAGAAATTAAGAGCAGACAATGCGAGAAATACAATTCAGAGAGGCCTTGCGTGAGGCGATGAGTGAAGAAATGCGTCTTGACCCGAGAGTGTATCTGATGGGAGAAGAAGTGGCTCAGTACAATGGTGCCTACAAAGTAAGCCAGGGAATGCTGGACGAATTCGGTCCAGACCGTGTAATCGACACTCCGATCGCTGAATTGGGATTTGCCGGAATTGGCGTCGGTTCTGCAATGAACGGTCTGAAACCAATTGTGGAATTTATGACCTTTAATTTCAGCCTTGTCGCCATCGATCAGGTGATCAACTCTGCTGCAAAAGTGATGAGCATGTCGGGAGGCCAGTATGGTTGCCCCATCGTTTTCCGTGGACCAACCGGAAACGCAGGGATGCTTAGTTCTCAGCATTCACAGAATTTTGAAAACTGGTATGCCAACACACCGGGTCTTAAAGTGGTGGTTCCATCCAATCCATATGATGCCAAAGGATTGTTGAAATCGTCTATTCGCGACAACGATCCGGTTATTTTTATGGAATCGGAAGTGATGTATGCCGACAAAGGAGAAGTTCCGACTGAAGAATACCTGATCCCGATTGGGCAGGCTGTTGTAAAGCGGGTTGGGTCTGATGTCACGCTGGTGAGTTTTGGAAAAATGATGAAGGTGGCTTACTCTGCTGCGGATGAACTTCAGAAAGAAGGCATTTCAGCTGAAGTAATTGACCTTCGTACCGTCCGTCCGATTGACTATCCAACGATTATAGAATCGGTGAAGAAAACCAACCGTTTGGTTGTGGTAGAAGAAGCCTGGCCACTGGCATCACTTTCATCCGAGATTTCATATCACGTCCAGCGTTATGCATTTGATTACCTGGATGCACCGGTTCACCGGGTAACCAGTCTCGATGTTCCGCTTCCTTACGCACCGACCCTGATCGAAGCGATTCTGCCCAGTGTGGCCAGAACTGTGAAAGCTGCTAAATCTGTTTTATACCGCAACTAATGAACAGGAAGCCCCGACATATAGTAACACTGACGGGGCTTTTTTTATTCCTCCTGGGCTATTCGTTGACCGCTTTCAGCCAGGATTCCACTAAACCAGTTCCCCTCCAGTTTCAACATTCGACCTTTGATTTTGGAACCATCGGCGAGCTGGGAGGTACAGTTTATCATTCCTTTGTTTTTCAGAATACCTCCAACGATACCATCTGGATCATTTCTGCAGTTGGCACATGCCATTGCACCACAGGTGAGTTCCCACAGGAAGGAATCCCTCCGAAAAAGTCCGGCATTATCAAAGTGGCGTATGATCCGAAGGGACGGCCATGGGAATTTGAATCGGCGGTAGAGGTAAAGGTGAAAGGCTTCAAGGAGCACAAAGAACTAAAGGTCATTGGCAAAACCATTGGAGGAGCCGAAACCATCCGGTTTGAACCAGCCGAATACACCCAGAAATTTCAGTACAACGAAAAATCCATCGAAGCTGAAGAAGCTGCTTTCAAAGCTTTCGTAGAAAAGATGGTGCCACTGATTGAAAAGCACAAGCTGATCCGCATTCAGATAGAATCGTCAGCTTCCCACGTGCCAACCAAAACATTCGCCAACAACAACGAACTCACGGCCCAGCGTGCCAAAGATGCCCGGTCGAAAATGCTGGATATTCTCGCGGGTTTTCATGCAGATCTCAGCCGGGTGGTTTTCCAGAACGATATTACACTTGTTCAGGGGCCCGCTTACTCGAAAGATTACAAAAGCCAGATGGCCAAGTACGTTCCTTTCCAGTACGTAAAAATCCGGGTGTTTTAAACTGGGCCAAAGTTTCCTGGCTCCATCTGACTACTGGATACTATCTCCTGACTACTATCTTAAAACCAAATTCCTGATTTCCCTTTGAACTAAAAACTTTGAACTAACGTTCTCATTCCGTCCTTAGACTTTTCACCGGATTGGCAGTGGCCGCACGCAAAGCCTGCACGCTGATGGTGATGAAGGCAATAACCACCGCAATCACTCCTGCCAGAGCAAATATGGTCCAGTCGATGTTGGTCCGGTA
>DAIOVD010000005.1:0-13228 GCA_036759185.1 Catalimonadaceae bacterium
CATTGAAGTGCATCCCGGCACCACGACCATACAGATGGTTCGTCATCTCTACACCCTCGGATTTTCCAGGATCAGCATTGGCATCCAGGATTTTTCGCCCTTCATTCTCGAAAAAATCAACCGGTATCAATCTTTCGAACACACCCGTGAACTGGTGAACGAAGCCCGGAAATGCGGGTACCATTCCATCAATTTTGATCTGGTGTATGGGTTGCCATTTCAGAAAATCAGCCATATAGAAGACACCGTTTCGAAAGTCATCCAGCTTAATCCGGACCGTATCGCTTTTTATGGATATGCTCATGTTCCCTGGAAAAGCAAAGGCCAGCGGCACTTCACCGAAGCTGATCTTCCGGAACCGGTTTCACGTTGGGCACTGTTTGAAAAAGGAAAGGAAATGCTGGCCATGGCCGGTTATCTGTCAATTGGAATGGACCATTTTGCCAAACCGGGAGATGCTTTATCCGACTCGTATCAGGATGGAAACCTCCACCGTAATTTCATGGGCTACACCGAACAGAATGCAAGACTGCTGATCGGTCTGGGTGCTTCCGCGATAGGTGAAACACCCGAAGCCTATGCTCAGAATGAGCCTGTGATTGAAGATTATCTGGCGAGGATCGAAGCCGGGGAGTTTCCCATTGTCAAAGGACATTTGCTTAGTGAAACCGATAAAATCTGGAAGCAGCACATTATGGAATTGATGTGTCTCCAAAAAACGGATATGAATCTCAACGATCCCAACTGGCTGAGAGCCCTGAACCGGGTAGCCGATATGCGGGATGAAGGCCTGATTTCATTAAAAAATATGACACTTCACATAACCTACCTGGGTTTGCCCTTTATGCGAACCATATGCTATATGCTCGATCACCGTCATTGGGAAAGCACATCAGAGACGCGGGTGTTTTCAGCTGCAGTGTAACGACCCCGTCCGGATTATTTCAGTTTTTCTACCTGCACAAAATTGAGCAGAGCCTGATTCACTGATCCATTCATATTTTCATTGGAGGGCTCGAGAACAAGTTGAAAATTATGGTTTCCTTTTTCCAATTGCACCTGTACGGCATTGCTGGTCCCCCAATTTGACCATTCACCAATTCCCCTCTGAGGGAAAACAAAAGTGCCTTTTAGTACACCTCCGGAACGCAACGAGCGAATCGCACACTTGTTTTCTGTATTGACGGGACCATTTCCGTTGGCATACCGAAATGAAATGGCATATGTACCGGCATCATCCGCGGGAATCGAAAAACTCAAACTGTTATTTTTATGGGTGCTGATTTCTACATAACCCTGACCCTGAAATCCTTTGGCATGAATATCAGACCTGGGAGCCTCCTGTGTGAGATAAATTTCCCGTGGCGAGCCGGAAGGATTCCACCGCACAGGTTCTGAGGCGAAGGATTCATTTCCATCCTTATCCAGTGCAATCACCTGGTATTCAGCATAGGATTTTTGCTGGATAGAGAAGGAATTCCCTGCCACATCGCCCATAGCTTTTCCATTTTCCACCACTTTATAACCAATGGCACCTTCGATTTTACTCCAAACCAGATTGTTGTCTTTAATAGAGGCAACGGGTGTTTCAGGTGAAGTGGTCTCTGCCATTTGTTTGGTTTGACTTGGTTCTGAACCAGACGATTTCAACGCAATTTTAATCACGTGTTTTCCTTTTATTGAGTTCGGAATGCCTGGTTTTTCAAGCACTTCCCCATCCAGCTGAAATTCTTCTACCACATTGCCACTGCCCACCATTTCGATATCCAGAATGGCGTCACGGTATTTGAAATTACGGAGAGAACGCTTTCCCGCAAAGGCAGAAGGAACAAAGGGATGAAACTGAATCCCGCCTTCCTGAAAATCCATTCCGAAGAAAATGCGGTATACCAGTGCAATGTTTCCGGACAAACTCCAGAGCATATTGCTCGAATTGATTACGGTTCCGGCATAATCACCATTGGAAGAAACAAAATTCTCTTTATTCGTAACAAATAAGGCAGCAGGCCGGTAAATGGCTGCAATGCTTTCCAAAAGCGATTTCTCATTACCCGCTTTTGCTGCCGCCAATGCCCAGTAAGACTGAACAAAGGGCCAGACCGCCCGGTTGTGATAAGGCAGAATTCCAGGAATCTGCGGGAAAATGCAGGGAATGCCAAAAGTTCCGACCGGCGTCTTTTCCACGACACTTCGGGCACGACTGGCATCTGCTATTCCAAACCAGACCGAGAGAGCTTCTCCCAATGCTTCCGATTTTGGAGATAAAATTTTTGAATTCCGTCCGTAGAGAAACTGCCCGTAGTAACCCTTTCCTTCTACCCAGAAGTGTTTGTTCATTGCCATTCTGATACCATCAGCAAGAGTGTTGTATTTGGTTCGGGCTGCCGGATCATTCATTAAGCCTGCCATGTTAGCCAATACCCGGATAGCCTGATAATGAGCAGCATTGGTGCCCAGACAAGCCGATTCGTAAATATCCGCCGGCTGCATCCAGCGGGGATAGGTTTGCTCACGCCAGTCAAGGAAAGAGGATTCTCCTTTCATGAGTCCTGTCTGCGGATCATAGGCCACCTGCTGGTCATCGTCTATTGAATTGCGGATGACCGTATAAGCATATTTGAGCCAGTCTTTATCGCCCGTCACTTTGTAAATTTCATACGCCGCCACTGCCCAGATCATCCTGTCAGATGAAACCGGCCAGGCGCCTCCGGTTCCTGTATCCTGGATCACCCTGTTGTTTTTTACCTTTTTCCGAAGACTGGTTTTGGCCACTTCCGGTTGGAGAATGGCCATCGAAAGCAGAATGCTGTAACTGATGTCGCGGGTCCAGACTCCTGCCCATTCTTTTCCCGTACGGAAGGTATTATCGGGTTCAATGGCGGTGATCATTTCATCAAGCGACATATTGTAGATCGCGTCGGAAATCGGATATTCTGACTGGTAAGCTGGATAGGGAAGAATGTCTTTCAGCACAGTCCAGGAGGAAGCCGTCTTTTTCTCGTCGGTATGGGAATTCAGGACCAGATCAATTTCGTAGATTCCATCCCCATCCGGATCCTTCATTTTGCACTCTTCCCGGCGATCGAGGTTGTCGAAATCCCAGCTCAGAGGAGCGGTTCCGCCAGCAATGAAAACGCCTTTGAAATCGGATTTGAATATTTTCTGTCCGTTGTACGAAAGGAAAAATCCTTTTTCATTCAGCTGCTTCAATGGTTCCCGGAAGTCAAGTCGGATCTTCACCGGCGTATTGGGCGGAAGATACTGCTGGGAAGTGCTGGTCTTTTTTAAGGGTTGGCCAAATGTGATCACCGGAGATTCCATCCGGGCAGAACCTACAGGAACAGAAAAAATGTGGTCCACTCCGGGTGGCATTTCGTTGTCTCTTCCATTGACAGCGAATTTGAAGACCATGTCTGCCGACTGAAATTCGTTGGCCGGGCTGATGTAGTTGCTTTCCAGATGGTTTCTGGAAACCGCTTTCCCGACAAAATTGCCCTGAACCACACGATCCGGATAAAGAGAGAATGCATCAGACTGATACAGGGGTGCCTGGCTGAAACCGTCGGTCATACAGATGGAAATCAAAAGAAATAGTGCTGAAAATCTTTTCATAATGGGGTAAAAATCAGACAGCATCACAGAATGAAATGCCGGAAGGTAAAGAAAGTAATGAGGGCGAAAATAGCGGATTTACCGGACCGTTCCACATTTCAATAAAAGGGAAAGAAGAATGTGGATTTTAACCTGAATTATGAATTCTAATCCAAAATAGATATTCCTTAAATCCACAAAATCCACAAAAAAATTCAACTTTGCATTCTGATATTTCACCTTCTCCGACCAACCTCTTCCGGAATCTGAATCCTGTATGAAACTTGTCCTTCTACCATTTCTGGCCTTTTGCTTCCTGCTCTTCACTGGTTGCAAAGAGGAAGAACAACAAAAAGCCCCCCCCACAAGCGGAGATTGCAAGGTGTATACTGAGCACATTGACAAGCTGGAAAAGCAACTTCTGGAAGTAGAACGTAATGCGGATAAACTGGAAGATGTCATTTATCACCTCACCCAAAACTACATGGCCATTGACCAGAAAATCAGGTTGATACAAAAATATAAGGACGATGGCAGTCAGGCTAAACTTCTCGACAGGACAGCGACTGAAATCAATCGGTTTTTCGAAGAGTCACAATTGTTACTCGATTCAACGGAAGTTGAGATTCAGAAATCAGCCATACCACAATCGTCCATGATTCCGATTATTGAGACGGTCCGTTCGTATCTCACCCACCAGGAACGACTGTTTATTGAAGTGTATGGCTCCATTGGTTCTATACATAAACAGGTAGCCAGACTGAAACAGACAGTGGCCGCCAAGGAGAAAGAGATTTCAAACAAGCAGAAAGACACCGAGAAAATTCTGGAGGAAAAAGACAAGCAAAACAGGAAGATCTTTTACCTGGTGGGGAGTCGGGGCGATCTGGAAAGAGCAAAAGCCATTAAAAAATCAGGTGGATTTCTGGGCGTTGGGAGCAGTGTTAAATTATCGGACCGTCTGGATGAAATGTTTTTCCAATCCGGTGATTTCAAATTCATGAAGGAAATTGCACTGGGCAATACCAAAAAGGTAAATCTTATTACCACGCATCCAAAAGGAACTTACCTCATTCTCGACACACCGGGAGAGCGCTTCCTTAAAATCACCAATCCGGAGAAGTTCTGGAGCACCAGTACATTTCTGGTGGTGGAAGTGGATTAAAAATTCTGATCACGGACCGTGCAAAAAAAATTCCCCGTCTCAATTTGAAACGGGGAATCCGACATTCTAATCCTGTATGAACATACTTATTGCTGAACAATATCCGTTTTGGTGGTGTTTAGTAAGGCCACCAGATCGGTAACCAATTGTGCATTATTCGCGGTTGTAACCCCATTTTGTGCCAGACCTGTTCCAATATCACCTACGAACTTATCAAAATCTGCTCCCGTGACTTTCAATGCAATCCGGCTGTTTTTCGCCGGATCATGTGCGTCTTTCATTGACTTACCATTGTAGGCATACGCTGTGTTTTTTGCTGCGGTGGCAGCACACATAAAATCAGTAAAGCTTTCACTCAGTGCCGTCAGTCCACTGGTATTTCCAGCCCCCAATTCAGCAAACAAAACCGGAAAATACTTCGCCATCGCCGGGTCAGCCGCAATGACAAGAATGGAACTATCGACCACAGACCGGAGCGTGAGCCTTCCTTTTTCGATCATCGTTCCTGAATTTTTCGGATCCGATACCATGGTGGTTCCCCCTACTCTTTCATATAAGGTTGGGGCAGGATCGGCCTTGTCTTCTTTACATGACATCTGGAACAGAGAGATCAGCATGACACCGGTTCCAAGGAATAGACTTCTGGTTTTCATTTTCATATACATTATTAATTAAAAGTTTGAATGTTAGAGGCCGGCAATAAACCGGACGAATTTTCCCTGAAATGAATCCGGTTTTCCCAGGGCCGGGCATCCGTTTGCCGCCATTTTGGGATCGACTACATACCGTTTTGCCTTATATGGCCCTGATTTCTGAAGAAGGGAAAAAACGTGCTCGGATGACTGAGTTTCGGTGTCAAAGGTGTACACCAGAATTCCATCCGGAATATTGAAATAACAGCTTTCCACACCTGGAATCCGACGAATAAAGGACCTGATTCCGGCTGCTTCCGTTGAATCAGGCTTTTCCGAAAAGTCGATCCGGCTTAATTGTTTGGTATGAGATTGCTCTTTGTGTGTGGCGGCATAGATATGTGCCACCAGGATTCCAATAAAAATAAGGATGGAACCCAAAAGACCGTAGCTAATTTTCCGAAGGGTTGAGATAGGCATAGCCATAGTGAATTTGCCATACCTACGATACCAGCCGAACGATTGGATTTCAGATGCAGAAGAAATTTACACAACAGTGATTTTTTCAATACCAGATCAAGGGTATGAAAAGTGGTTGTGCTGTTTCAATGTTTATTCACAATTCCACTTTCGACCTGAACAAACAGGGGACGATTCCAGTTCCAGGGAGAACGATTCAGTCCAAAACGGGCGGGATTGAGTTCAAGCACAAAACTGATTTTTCCCAGGCATGTGCTGGTTCCATATGAATTCGGGGCATTGTTGTTCTTGTCTCCGGCCTGGTGCACCTGAAAATCGACCATTCGGATCAGAACAGAATCCAGAATCTGAATTTTCACTTCCATCTGAAACCGTTCTTCTGAGGCTGATGTGGGAATCAGGTCGGGCATCATTCCGGGGAACCTGCCTGTGAGAAGAATCTTCAACGACTTACCAGCAGCCTGAAGGGAATCTGCCAGTTCGGGATCTTTTACGAATGGTTGAAGGTCTAGACTTCCGGACCAATCCCGGCTGGCTGTTTTTACATAAAACAAACCTGTACTCTGGATTTCACCCTGACCGGCGCCTTTCCACTCAAAATGAACTCTGGATGACATACTGGCCTGGCCGAACGCCAGCTGGAAAGATGCGACAAACAGAATCAGACAGAATAAACGAATTCGCATAAAGCAGGTTGTGGGGTGAAAGTCAACGATTGAATGTTGTGGCAAGATAAAGAAACTGAATCGCAAAAAGTGCCGGATTTTACCGCTGATCCTGTCCCGATTTTACATCGGGAGGAAAAAAGAAAATAATAAGAGCCACTGAGAACCGAAAATTAAGGTACTCCTTTGCAACTCTGCGTGTCAATACTCTGTGGACAACACAGGAAGCACGAAGAAACTAATTTGGCTCTGAAAGTGGCAAATTCCGCCTGACTTCTGGTTAATGACCTTTGGCTCTAATTCCTGACTACCGGCTACTGATTCCTGACTACTAGCTCCTGATTCCTGACTACTAGCTCCTGATTCCTGGCTACTAATTCCTGGCTACTAATTCCTGACTACTGGCTCCTGATTCCTGGCTACTAATTCCTGACTACTGACTACTGGCTCCTGATTCCTGGCTCCTGATTCCTGACTATTAATTCCTCTCTTTCAAAGGCTTCCAAATAAAAAAGACCCGCCAGCCGGCAGGTCTTTTAAAGAAATAATAAGAATCAAGTTGCCTTATGGGAAGATACCCAGCTCCATGTAGCTGTTGGCTACTTTATTGATCGCATTCACATAGGCTGCCGTCCGCATATCCGGAATGGTTGGGTTGGCGTTCCAGATGTCCATGATTTCGCGGGTAGCGGAAATCATGGTTTCTTCCAGACCACTGTGAACCAGATCAATTTCATCGGCACCCCGCATGATGGCGGCTCTTTCTTCCGCCGATACCTGACGGCCGGTGAGCTCTTCCAATTGCATGAGGATGTGCATGTTTTTATTTTCACGGAATCGCTTTTCCATCCGTCCGTACCGAACGTGACTCAGGTTTTTCAACCATTCGAAATAACTAACCGTTACACCACCGGCATTGAGATACATATCCGGAACAACCAGAGCACCTTTTGCTGTGAGGATTTCATCGGCATCGGGAGTTAATGGTCCGTTGGCTGCTTCTGCTATGATTTTCGCTTTTACACGAGGTGCATTGTCTTTGTTGATTACGTTTTCCAGGGCAGCCGGCACAAGAATATCACAATCCAGTTCCAGAGCATCCGATGTGTTGGCAAGATTGGTAGCACCCGGGAAATTGAGGATGGATCCGGTTGCTTTGCGGTGTTTGAACAGATCTTCTTCGTTCAGTCCGTTGGCGTTGTACACGGCACCTTCATATTCAGCAATGGCCACCACTTTGGCGCCACCTTCACGGAAAAATTTGGCACTGTGGTACCCAACATTTCCCATACCCTGAATTACAACGGTTTTACCTTCAATGCCTTTACTCAGACCGAGTCTCTTCATGGTATCTTCCATACGGCACACTTCCCGGATTCCGAAAAATACACCCAGGCCTGTGGCTTCTTTCCGTCCGTTTACACCGCCCTGGCTGATTGGCTTACCGGTTACGCAACCAGCAGCATCGATTTCACCTGGTTTCAGGGAAGCATAGGTATCGACAATCCAGGCCATTTCGCGTTCGCCTGTACCGTAGTCCGGTGCAGGAACATCGATTCCAGGTCCGATGAAGTTTTTCTTCACCAGTTCAGCTGTGTAGCGACGGGTTATTTTCTCTAATTCGTAGGTACTGTATTTGCGTGGATCGATTTTAATACCTCCTTTTCCACCACCAAACGGTACGTTTACGATGGCACATTTGTAGGTCATCAATGAGGCCAGGGCCATCACTTCGTCCTGATTGACAGCATCCGAAAAACGGATCCCTCCTTTACAGGGCGACTTATGCTGACTGTGTTGAACACGATATGCTTCAATAACTTCAATCCGTCCATCGTCCATTTTAACGGGGAATCGCATCGAGTAAATACTGTTGCAGGCTTTGATTTGTTCGAGAAGGCCTTTGTCCCATTTGGTAAATTCGGCGGCCTTGTCAAAGCTTCTCTCGACGCTTTGAAAAAAACTGTATGTCTGTGACATCCTTAAATTTTAAATCAATTTGGTGTATAAAAGTCCCGTCCGCCGGCATGCTTTTACCCACTTCCGGAACGGGAGGGCAAAACTAGGGTTTTGGTTTTACTTCGAAAATTTCTTTCCCTGAAAAGGAGAAAGTTTTTGAGAAGGGCAGGCTGAAAATCCGTTTGAGTGACGTGAAACATCGAAGACTTGTATCACCCAGCGTCACTTGGTTATCCAGTATTGAACTCCACTATTCCCATTTGGAATCTTTTCTTTGAATCAGAACCCAGAAGGTTTCCTCCCTTATTAATTATTAATGTTGCCCACCAAATGATTGCAAACGACTGATCTCTAAATACTGATTACTGTTACCTGATTACAGACTCCTGGCTCCTAACTTCTGCCACATTTTACCTACAAAAAAACCCTGTCTCTCAACAGGGTTCGTTTTTTATTCGTGATAGACCAGGCTTAGAACTGAACCGCCGGTGCTTTCTGAGCAGCCGGATCGGCTTCGAAGTAACCTTTCTTGGTGAAATCAAACCACTTGGCGGTGAGGTTGGTGGGGAATTTCTGGATGTAGGTATTGTAGTCCTGAACCGTCTCGTTAAACTTCATCCGCTCAACGGTAATCCGGTTTTCGGTGCCTTCCAGCTGGGCCTGGAGATCGAGAAAGTTCTGGTTGGCCTTCAGATTGGGGTAGTTTTCAGATACCACCATCAGTCGGGCCAGAGCGGAACTCAATCCTTGCTGTGCCTGCTGATACTGCGCCACTTTTTCCGGGGTCAGATCATCGGCTTTCAGCGTCACCTGCGTGGCAGAAGCCCGGGCTTTCATCACGGCTTCGAGGGTTCCTTTTTCAAAATCAGCTGCTCCTTTTACAGTAGCAACCAGATTGGGAATCAGGTCGGAGCGTCGCTGATACACGTTTTGTACCTGACTCCAGGCTCCGGATACGGCTTCCTGTTTGGTGACGATATCGTTGTAACCACAGGATGTCATCGACATGGCTACACCCAACACAAGGATACCGGAAAACAAAGGCTTGAAAAAATTCGGGATTTTCATTTCAGTAGAATTCAATATGTTTGAAAAAGAGTGGTGCCAAAACGGTGCCAGACCCGTAAGCTGAACAAAACTTTGGACAAAAGGCAAATTAACACCCAAAACCCGGTCAATTTTTCAGATGAACGTCTGATTTTTGTATTTTTCTGTCTGTCCTTTTGCCTCTTGGGAACCCATCTGGCACAATTGGGTTTTGGCGAAGACACCGATGCCTGGCTCATGGCCCAGACCGCACGAAAGCTGGCTCTCGGTTTGGGATACGATCCGGCCCGTTCTTTCGGCAACCCACTTTATGAACATCTGCTGGTGCTCCTTCAGCCGGGACTCTACTGGGTATGGAGCAATCTTGTCAACCTATTTCTGGGTATTGTTTTCGTCTTTCGGCTGCCTCTTCTCTTTCCTTTCCTTTCCGTCCGCCAATCACTCATTCTCCGATTGAGCGTGATGGCGCTTCCGGTTTATATGGAGGCCGCTACTTCTTCCATGGAATACATGCTTGCCTGGTGGCTTCTCCTAGAAACTCTCCTCGCCTGGAAAGCAAAACGGCTGGGTACCTTTTTCTGTTTCGCAACCCTCGCCGTTTTCACACGTCTGGAGTTTTTACCACTACTGGCCTTTGCACTACGTCCCAATCTGACGAATTCTCATTCTGATCATAAAAAATTACGACATCCTATTTTTCTGCTGCTGGCTGCCTGGACTTTGTACCTTTTCTGGGCCTGGGGACAGAACCCCTCCCCTTTCACAGATCTTTCCGGGGGCCTTCGGTTTTATGGCGGACGGATCTGGTTTTTGATCGGTCAGGCGGGAGTTCTTATTCTATTGTACATCTGGCTGTTCACGGGCATTGATCAATTGAAAACAACCAATCCGGTTTTGTACCGTCTGGGAATGGGCAATCTCCTCCTTTTCTGTTTGTTCCCTTTTGAATGGGCCTATGCGTTTCCCGCCCTTTTAATTGGTTTGGCTTCTCAGATTCCGTCCGTTACTCTGCGGTTAAACTGGATGGTGCCTGCCGGCATTCTGGCAGGGTCATTTCTATCCTGGAATATGAAAACGAAATTCTCCTTTCAACTTCCTTCTGTGCTTACTCACCGAACCGAAATGACACGCCAATTCGAACTGGCACAGCGAAGGCATCCTGAAAAACCAACGCTTCTATTATACGGCGCCACCTGGTTTCCAACCAACCCAGAAACCTGGGAGAAGTCGATGCAGAACCGGCTTTTTCACCGAAAGCAATCGTATTTTTATGTAGCCGAGAAACTGACCTCGCGGGAAATGGATTCCGTATGGAAAGCCGGCTTTGACATTTTTATTGTGGTACCTGACGATTTTATCGGGAAATCAACAGCAAAACGAATCCGTCAGAGCAAACTCACAACCTGGCTTCAGAACAGTACGCCGGGTTCAGAATAATCCGGAATCAGTAAATCACCTTGTGTACCAGAAACAGAACGCCGGATAGCACAAATGCCCAGAAAAGAGAGGATAAAAACATAAAGCGAACGATCCTCGTGCGGTCTTCCCCAAAAGAAACGGCAAGCAAGGTTCCCACAATCGGACTGAACACCACCGGCGTGAGAAAGGACAGTCCTTTGATTCCGTATTTGAGCCAGAACTTCACCACTTTGCGGTTGCGGGGTGAAAAGAGCTTCCGGTCATGCCGAAACGTTGCAAACCACCAGTCACGCACCGCTACTCCGCCGAATGAAAACAGGGTTACCGAAGTCATCATTCCCAGTGTGGTGAGAATGGCGGTTTCAATGATGGATAGTCCGGCAAAAATACCTGTGGTGGGGCCGATCACAAACTTGAACATGCTCACCAGATACACCGTACCGTATTTAAAAAAGCGCTCCACTGCGTAATTGCCATCAAAATCCTGCACCAAGATGAAATTTCTTTTTCAATTTGGGGCAAAATCCCGGGTCTTTGTTTCAAATCAGACACATAAAAAAGCGAAGAGGTTGTGATCCAACACGTTCGGAAACATTCCGGGAATTCTTTTCCTGGGGATTCCTTCTGTTTCTGATTCTGTTGGCCTGTCATTCGTCGTTTTCCCAGGTTCTAACCGATACGGCCGCCATCAACCACCAGAGTCAGAGGCAGGGGATCAATACATTTTCCGTTGGAACCGCAGGAGATTGGAGAAAGTCTTTTTCACAGGATCAGAAACTGGAAATTCAGAGTGGCCAGTACCTGATTTACAACCGGGCCCTTCCCTCCAAACGATTTATCACCAATAATTTCTGGTCATCGGCCAGCCACCGTATTTCCTGGAAAAACAAGTGGAACTGGCAGAATGAAGCCTGGCAATATTCGTTCACAGCCAACCAGACCCGCATTGCCCAGTACATGAGCCGGATCCGGTATCATTTTCTTCAAACTCAATATTACAGTGTGTATCTGCAGGCGGGAGGCGGACTGGTCAACGATAAGCGCCTCAACAACGACAATTCGGGTCTCAGAGGTGAAGTGCAGTCTGAGTTTTATGGTTATTCCGGCGACTCAAGTCTGACCACACAGGTGTTGGTTCTGGCTTCCGTCAGCAATCTCGCACCCCGTCAGAATCAGAAACTGCTTTCATCGGTGGGCATTTCGAAGGATTTCCCCGGAAACGGACTGCTTTCCTTGTACGGCGGTATTCTGAAAAGCAAAGTGGAAGATTATCTGAATCAGGATATTCAGACCATCAACAGCGACACTGTTTTCTCAAAAGCCCGTATCCGGATACCGTTGAGTCCATCCCTGGTTTTTTCCTCGGACAATGAATTTCAGACTCCCAACCGTTCTTTTCTTTATCGAAACAAAGAGACAGGAAAAGAAAGCCGGAACGTCCGGTATTTTCAGGATGAATACCAAAGTTTGAATTCACTGAAATGGTTCCGTAAGAAATTTCAGCTTCAGGTTTCGTTTGAAAGCAAATTGCGGAACCGAACCTATGACATCATCAATCGCCTTTCCCGGCTCGATCCGACCTATAATCTGGATCTGATCACCTACAACCAGAAACTGAGTGACGAACGAATCAAAGACATCCGGGAACAATACACCACCTACACTTCCGATGGAAGGTGGCGTATCAATTCGCGGCAAACCCTGAAACTGAATTATGTGGCGCAGTTGCTTCGGGTCGATACCCGTTCCGATCTCAACAATCAGGATAGAGATGAAATTCTGTATGCCGGTGAACTGGCCCACGAATGGTGGCTTCCGTTTGGTTTCCGGTTGACCAACAAAATTTCCGGCAACTACCGTCACCTGGTGTACATTGAGGCCAGCCAGAGTTCCGAAAACTACATCGACCGGATCCTCCGCTGGGAACCGTCGCTTCGCTGGTCCACGTCCCGGTTCTCATGGACGGGACAAATGGGCATATGGGCCACGTATCAGGTGCGGGATTTTGAAAGTCAGCAGGACAAAAACCGGTCGAACCGGGTGTTGATTTTCAATCATCAGATCGATTACCGGTTGTCGGGCCGCTGGCGGATTTTGTCGGAACTGCTGAGAAGAGAAAATCGCCTGAGTCAGCTCAACTGGGGTCGATTCTCTGAAAGTCCGATCGATACCGTCATTGTGTACGATCTGGCTGCCCGGACGCAGTATCAGTCAGCCAGCGAATTCAACGGACAGTGGTCGGTTCAGGCTGGCTATCGGGCATTCTGGCA